>CAYWSI010000224.1:0-3010 GCA_964460585.1 uncultured Algimonas sp. | reverse complement strand
AGCGGTGTGCGGCCAATGATTTGCCAGCCGCCGGGACTTTCGAGGCCGTAAATGCCAGTTTGCCAATTTGCAATGCCAATACTGCCCGCTTGCACCTTTGCCCGCGGCGTGGCCAAACGCGGATGATGGAGTTTTTTCGGCGCGGGGGACAGGAATGTGAATCCCGGAATAAATCCCATCATACAGACGCGGTAGTCTTGCCCGCTATGCAGTGCGATGACCTCGTCTTTTGAGAGTTTCGACGCCGCGCAAATTGTGTCTATGTCAGGGCCATTTTCGCCGCCATACTGGACGGGAATTTCGATGAGTTGGCCCGATGTGGTTTCATTCGATGGGCTTCTTGCCAGAATATCTTCGATATGGCGTTTGGCGTCTTTGGGCGCGCGTTCGGCCAAATCAAAGACGCAAACGAGTGAGTCATATCCGGGGACGACTTCAATATATTTTCCGCTCTCGCGTAACTGCGCGGCCACATCATGAACGGCATTATTGATCGCTTCCGAGAAGCCTTCCGTCTCCCACGCGACTAAAATCGCGCGGTCGCCATAGACTGAAAGCCGAGGTGAGGGGGCAGGCTTAGTCATTTATGCAAAGGCCTTAATCATGAGCCCTTCGGCTTCTATGACTGCGCGGGCTTGCTTTGCAGTTTCCACGGCTCCGGCGCTATCACCATGTACGCAAAGGGAACCCGTTTTTAAAATCAAAGTTTGTCCCGAATGGGTTTGAACCTCTCCTGTTGTGGCCAAAGACCGCGCTTGATTTAGGCGCTGTATCTGATCCTTGATGACCGCACCGTCAATTTTGCGCGAAAGTAAATGCCCGTCATCTGTATAGCGGCGGTCGATGAAGCCTTCTGAGACAAAATTTAAATTATGCGTTGCTGCAGCTTTTCCCATTTCAGAGTTGGGACCGCCGAGAAAGACGAGGCGCGTGTCAATATCTGCGATGACGGCAGCAATAAGTTCGGCTTTTTCAGGGTCAAAAACTGAGTCATTATAAAGCGCGCCATGGGGTTTGACATAGGCAAGCTTGGCATCCTCTTCGGAGCAAATTTCTGCAAGCTCTAGGATTTGCGCGCGTAAGGTAGCTGTCAGGGTTTTTGCTTCAATATCTTCGTCAAGTTTAAGGCTGAGTCGTCCAAAATTCTCGCGATCAGGATAGGCGGGATGCGCGCCAATTGTAACGCCTGCGGCTTTTGACTGCCGAACAGTGAGGCGCATAGATTCTCTATCCCCGGCATGTCCGCCGCAGGCAATATTTGCACTGGAAATGGCAGAGACAATGGCAGCCTCTGACGCCGCCCATTCAGGCGTATCGGCTTCGCCAATATCAGCATTTAGATCGATTGTTTTCATAGGAGTCTTCTAACAGCTAATTTTCATTTGCCTATCTTGTTTTCAGTTCAGGCTGATGTCTCATGACGTTAAAGCCTGTCCGCAGGCGACGCCGCTGGCCCAGGCCCATTGAAAATTATGCCCGCCCAAATGCCCCGTAACGTCAACAACTTCTCCGATGAAGTACAGGCCTGCGACCTTTCGGGATTCCATCGTTTTTGAGGATAATTCATCCGTATCCACACCGCCGCGCGTCACTTCCGCTTTGCGGTAGCCTTCTGTGCCAGCGGGTCGAATGTGCCACGCACTGACTTGCAAGGCCAAATTCGCAAGCTCGCGGTCGGGCATATCCGCGAGGCGTTCATACCGAAATTGCGCGCTAAGATACGCGGCTAATCGTGCAGGTAAATGCGACATCAACCATTTCTCTGGTGAGAGTTTGGGGGTTTGAGTTTTTGCGGCTTTCAATTCGGCAAGCGTATCGCGGCCCGGCGCCATATTGACGGTGATGGCTTCGCCAGACTCCCAATAAGAACTAATTTGCAAGATGGCAGGGCCTGATAATCCGCGATGGGTGAATAAGAGCGCTTCGTCAAAACTAGTGCGCGCATTGCTGACAATCGTATCGACACTGACGCCAGATAAGGCGGCAATCGGATCTTTTAATTGATCGGTGAAGGTGAGGGGGACAAGGGCAGGCTCAGGAGTGATAACATTGAGGCCAAATTGCTTTGCAACCTTATATCCAAAACCTGTTGCGCCCATTTTTGGAATGGAGGGTCCGCCGCAGGCGATAACGAGTGCGCGGGTCGCTAGGGTCTGGGTCGGGGTTGTGACAACGAAACCCTCTCCTAATTTTTCAACGCCTAAAACCTGCGTGCCTAAGCGAATTTCATTTCCCGCTGCATTGCATTCCGCCAGCAACATATCAATAATCTCTTGGGAGCGCCCATCGCAGAATAATTGTCCCTTCGTCTTCTCATGCCATTTTATTTTATAGCGCTCGACGAGCTCTAAAAAATCATATTGTGTGTATCGGCTCAGTGCCGATTTTGCGAAATGCGGGTTTTGCGAAATGAAGTTATTGGGCGCGCAATAAAGATTGGTGAAATTACACCGCCCGCCGCCACTAATCCGGATTTTTTCTCCTGCGCGGTCAGCATGGTCTAATATGATGACGGATGATCCGGTCTGCCCAGCGATAGCCCCGCACATCAACCCGGCGGCACCTGCGCCAATGATAATGACGTCAGCGTCCATCAAGCTGTCCTACTGCGCGTATATGCGTCAGGATATGTTCCATGTGCCCAGTTAGGGCTTAATGAAAGCTTGTTCCAGAGGATAGACAACAAAACGCCATACTATCCCGTAAAATATCGGGCCGCCAATTAAAACTAGGAAGCGTATGTTGCCAGTTAGCCCATAAACTCTTTCTGGAATGCCAAAAAAACTGCCAACGCTTGCCATAACGAGACCGATAAGAAGCCCAGTCAAGAGCATATTCTTTTTGTTTCTCTCAAATTTAACAAAAGATGATAAAAAATTACAAAGGCCAAATAATAGCGGAACAATTAAGCCAACATACATAAAATCAAGATCTCCTCCTGCGCGTGTATTAGATACGGCAAGACCTAATAATGGCCAGAGTGTGGCTGGCAAAGAGGATGCAATTACAA
>CAYWSI010000223.1:0-3015 GCA_964460585.1 uncultured Algimonas sp. | reverse complement strand
CCGAACAGAAACTCGCAAATATCAACGACTACGGTTGGAAACCGCATTGCCGTGGCCTATTTCATACACCGATTCCAGCGTGACTACCAATTCGCCATGCACAGGTATACTACATGGAAATTTCGGCAGTTCAGAGATTAGGCCCTGCAGTTCTTAGGCTTCTTTTCGTTCTATGAAACACCTCTTAACGCTCTTTTTCAGTTTAGTTTGCTCAGCCTGCGCGAGCCTTGATGAACCACAATCAGCGCCGTTGGTCGCCGATAGCGGGTTCGCGGCACCACCGCTTGCAGGCTGCAAAACCGATCTGCGCTACCTAAACCCCATCGGCGGTTGGCAGGCAGCCTGGCCCAGGCAGTGGCAACGTTATGTTGCAACCCATGCTGCGGGTGCAGATCCACATGTGTGGTCACAGGCACCGCAAGCCATTGAATTGCTAACGACTCGTTTGCAAGCAGGCATCGCAAACGATGAAACCGCACCGCGCAGGGTGGTTGCGCGTGTGCTCCAACAGACCCAAGCGCTGGCTCAGACCCTGACTCGAACCGAATCGGCGTATCGATTTACCGAACCTCGCGACGACGCTCAACGAGGCTGGAACGAATTTGTTGAGCATGAACTCGCAGACGCCGCAGCGAGGTTTGCCCAATTTCTTGAGGTCGTTTATCTGCCCGCTGCGCGCTTGAACGATGGCTTGTTCGATATTGAAGACGGTGAGCGCTGTTTTGCGAGTGCCGTGCTTTGGTGGAACACCATCAGCCCATCGGCGCTCGAGTTAGAGACATTAGGTGCACGAATTTTGGCGCAGACGCGGCAAGCGTTGCTGGCGACTGGCAACCCGGGGGAGACGGTGGATGACATACTGCAGCGCTTGCGCAGCTCGCAAGCCAACCGTACGACCACGCCAGAAGAGTTGATTGGGCTTTCTGAAGCGGCCCTCGAAAGAGCTCGCACGAAAGTGCCCGAGGCCTTCGGGCAAAAGATCGTCGGCGCGCTTGAGGTAGAGGTGATGGCAGGGCATCTTCAGGCGTCCTCACCGGCAGGCAGGTATCAGATTAATACCGGTGATGGGCCATCGAAGTACATCATCAACCCCTCGCGGGCATCTGAACGGCGCTTGATGGCGGAGGTGATTGCGTTTCACGAGGGACTACCCGGGCATCATCTATTTTTTCACTACCCAACCGATGGCCGGGAGACCCAATCCAACTCGGGTATGGGGGAAGGTTGGGCGATCTACGCTGAGTACCTTGCTGACGAGTTGGGTCTGTATTCCAGCAGGCTTGATCGACAAGGCATGATGGCGAAACATCTGTGGGCGGCGAGTCGACTGCTTATCGAACCGGGTTTGCATTTGCGGGGTTGGACGCGGGAGCAGGCGATAGACTTCATGCTCACGAATACGACCTTGTCGCGCACCGAAGTGGCGATAGAGATCGATCGCTACATTGCTATGCCAGGTCAGTCCTTATCCTATATGTTGGGGGCGCAAATGATACTTGCTGAACGCGCGAGCGCCGAAGCGCGGTTGGGTGATCAGTTTGAGTTGGCCGAATTTCATCATGTTGTCCTTGCCCCTGGCATGAGAAGCCTGCCGGCGCTGCGTCGTGACATTCGAGATTGGGTTGAACGCTCGAAATAACTTCCTATCTCTTAGCGCTGTCAGTCGTCCTAGTCAATCGAAGGACCTCATAAGAACCGTCGCTATCTTGCGTGCTTACGATCAGCGTTCCAGATTCGTTTCGTCGGATGGTTGCATTTATATAACCATCGACCTCAGCTGAGTAGATCTTCGCTTGCCATTGATCGGGGAAGTTGCGGTCTTTCTGGATGTGTTCGAACAGGGATAGTCCTACCGTCTCCACATTGTCGTCGTGTCGCGCGATTTTTCCTGAGCCGATGCCCTTCTCGAAATCAATACTGATCCACGCTGCTTTGTCTGTATGTTTCCAAAGACCTTGCAGTTTCGCTTCTTCATCCGTGCAGGCGGTTAGCAGCATCAACAGGAATAGTGAAATTCCGAATCTTTTTATGATCATAAACCCAATTGAATCGCGGCGCGCTGGACACCACATTTTGATAGGGGTAGCTTCTGTCCTATTGTAACGCGTTTGCTGAGGTCTCATATCATGCTCTGGAAACAAGTTTCGCTGGAAGAGATGGAGCAACGAGTTGCTCGTTGGGATAAACGGGAAGTGATCCCCATTCAAAAAATGCTTCCTGCCGAGCTCAACAGGGAGCTCATTGCCGATCAGGTGTTCGGGGTGGTCACTTCTAACACATCGAACGACCCACAGAATTTCTTCGATACCGCCCCGATCCAATCAGGCGTTGGTGGGCTGGCGGTTAGTATTGTTGCTTGCCCAGCCGGGCAAGGGCCGGGAAATCATGTGCACCAGTTTACCTATGAAAATTTTATGCCTTTGTCTGGCAGCTGGCGCATCTATTGGGGTGATAAGAGTGAGCACCATATTGATCTGGATCAGTGGGATATGGTGTCTGTTCCACCAGGCGCGATGCGACGGTTTAAGAATCTTTCAGATGAACGTTCACAGATGCTTGTCATGGCGTACGGTGAAGGCAAGCTAGACAACGATATCTATGTGCCACCTCAGGAGATCATGCGGCTGCGTCAGAAATTTGGTGACAAATACGCAGGGATGATTGATCAAATCGAGCAATCCCAATCTGAACCAGTATGGTGTGAGTAGTGAGTGCGGCTCGAAATACATAGGCTGCCTATGAAGCAGAGTCGTGAGGAGCTTTATGTCTGAACTGATCTTGTACAGCGCCAATCCCTCTAGGGGTTTCATGAACCAGTGGTTGCTCGAGGAACTCGGCGTTCCCTATCAACTCAAACTGCTAGATCTTGATACTGACGAGCACAAATCAGCCGACTATCTCGCGATCAACCCGATGGGCAAGGTTCCGGCGCTGCTGCACGGTGAAACTCTGGTCATCGAAGCCTGTGCATGGCGAATTGGTAGTCACAGCAACATAACGCAGAAAGTGGGAGTC
>CAYWSI010000222.1:0-3018 GCA_964460585.1 uncultured Algimonas sp. | reverse complement strand
ACCTTCGGGTTATGAGCCCGACGAGCTGCCAGACTGCTCCACCCCGCACCTGACTTAGCAGACAAGTATACGGGTTAAATTCCACAGACACAACACCCGTGATAGTCTGAATTCATGACAACTCTAACTGCCCGCGCCACCAAACTGATTGAGCAGATTGACGCACTCGGCGACGAGGCCTCTCGGATATTTACCTATTTCGACGAGGCTGAGCTGATGGCGGAGGCCGATCGGCTGGACCAACTTGTCGACAAAGCGGGTGAACTGCCGCTACACGGCAAACTAGTTTCCATCAAGGATCTGTTCGACCAAGCGGGCAAGCGCACGACAGCCGCCTCACGACTGTTGGCCGATCGTGAACCGGCTCTTGAAGATTCTGACGTAGTCAAACGGCTGAAGGCTGCAGGCGCACTTATCATCGGGCGTACGTCGATGACTGAGTTCGCCTACTCAGGTGTTGGTCAAAATCCACACTACGGGACTCCCGGTAACATTTTTGACCCGGCGCGTATTCCCGGTGGCTCCTCTTCAGGCGCCGCCTTGAGCGTCGCCCACGGGTTATGTGATATCGCTATGGGCACCGATACAGGTGGATCGGTGAGATTGCCAGCGGCGCTTAATGGCCTATATGGCTTCAAACCTTCCCGCCAAGCAGTGTCGCTTGCAGGCGTGCATCCACTTTCAAATACGTTTGATAGTGCGGGGCCCCTGTCTCGTACACACGCGCTGGCAGCACTTTGCTTCGACATATTGCGTTTAACACCGGTTGATCAGATAGCACGACGCTCAAATAATGTCTCCTTGCGCCTAGGCATACCCGCTGGTGGATTTACGGATGGTTTGGATCCTAGAATTCGCCGCGACTTCAACGCGATTACTGACCGACTCAAAGCCGTTGGCCATATACTCATTCCTGTCGACATGACTTTTGCCAACAACAACCGAACGGCGATGATTGGAATTGTCTCGAGCGAAGCGCACAAGATATACCGAGAGTCGTTAACCAGGCTTGAATCTATTGGCGATCCACAAGTGCTGAAACGAATTCGTTCCGCCGAAATGTTAAGTGAACAAGAAATTCTTAACGCGCACGAAACCCGACAGTCGTCAGTCGATCAGTTTACAAAAATGCTCTCTGAAGTCGACGTAATGCTAGCACCGACCGTAGCAATTGAGACACCTACCCAATCCGATGCAATGCATAAATTCAACTCCGTCAATCCAGCCTTGCTCAGAAACACCACAATGATCAATCTGGTTGATGGCTGCGCTATGAGCATACCTGTCCCAATTACAGGTGAAACGACACCTGCTGCTCTGATGGTTACTGCGGCGAATGGTAATGATGATCGCGTTTTAAAAGCTTCAGACCAAATTCGACGATCGCTACGAATTCCGGTCTAGGCAACAATGTGAAATTCATCGCCCTACCTAAAATAAAATTCCTCATGTGACACTGTACAAAAATCCTAAAGGTAAAAGCATCACAGCCGATCGATGTTAGTACTTGCTGAATATCCAGACTACGTATGGATCAAGCTTGTGACGAAACACAAATAAATCTTTTGGATTGTACCGACCATGCTGGCCACAGTAAAAAATACGCCGAGTACTATATTTATTTTAATGCAGGCATTTTCATGTGTTCTTTTTGTTACCAATTGTCGAAAATATTGATTGAAACTCAATAAATTCAACGGCTTGAACAATTAGTTAGCTCGTCGCATCACTGTTTCAATACTCGGTCCCGGTATCGGGGGCTCAACCAAAATTCATACTGCTCATCAGCACTTGAATCAGTCCGCCTTGACGTAGGCGGAATAGACCGAGCTACGGAAGACAAATAATCCAATACCTGTGCTCTATCTGGTTGATTTTTTGACTTACCCAACCACGCCTTTAGACCGGTCCCTCGCTTAGGATTAATAATAAGGATTTCTGCTTTTTGCTTCTTTTTGATATCCACAAACCAACCCGGTAGTGCAATAACAGGCATGACTGGAAAATCCAAATCACAATTCTCCTTTATACGGGCCTTCAGAAACTCGCACCGCACTTTTACCCGATCTATTGCAAGTCGAGAATCAAGATGTGGAAAAATGAGCTTGTCTTCATCGAAGACCACTGTAGCCACAGCCTTGGAATCACCGGGCATATTCAACGACTTTTCAACAGCCAAAGTCTCAACAACAAATACCTTGTCAAAACCGACTACGATGTGATCTATATTGCCCTGTTCAAATGGAATATCATGAAAGACATCAGCGCCTTGTGCCAAAAGTTGGTTTAGCTCCAACCCTGTATATTCCTCACCATCACATTTCAGGTTGGCTTTTTGAATAGCACGATGAATGATATAAGACTTGCGTAGAGAATATGTCACGCCCAAAATCGAAACAACGATAATTATTAAACTGAGTAGACTTTCAAAAAATAAGCCACTGAAAACAAGCATCACTGAAGACAATAAAAACAAATTGTACTTGTCTGACAACTCATCAAATAACTCAAGCCGCTGAAAGCGCTCAGAATGGCCAGGAAGCCGTAGAAAATCTTCAACGAACGGTGAACGTATACCGCGTCGCCTAACAAACTGATAGCGAAGACCAACTGCCAATATATAAATACCGACAATCGCGATCAAAAAAGCAAGTGCCTGAAACGTATTTTCCGATGTAATTTGCAAAATGGAAACCTGATTGACTACCAACAATAAGTATAGGTTATTCAGTATTCCATTCCAGAACGCGCTATCAAAAATCACATATCAAACATCTACAAATCCAGTTCGTCGAGAAGATTTTGAGTAATGAAATTGTCGACCTGAACCCCTCTATCGAGCTTGAATTGCCTGATTGCCTGAGTGCTCAAGTCACCCAACGATCCATCAACCTTACCTGAGTAATAGCCAAGATCTAGCAGTTTTCCCTGAAGTGATTTGATTATGTCAACACTGACATTGTTTAGGGGCTCGTCTAGCTTTGATTTAACAGGATCATTTATTTCATCGGCATCGGC
>CAYWSI010000221.1:0-3034 GCA_964460585.1 uncultured Algimonas sp. | reverse complement strand
CCGTCTAGATGGGTTTACCTTTAGGCCTGAGATGGATATTCCAGCTGACAAGAAAAAGTGTCAAAAAGACTACCTTCGTCGGAATTTATGTTTATTGTGATGTCAACTCAAAGGTGGAATTCATCATAACTCGTATGAACGATATATCAGCAGATTTTAGTAAATCCATTCCGTGGATTAAATCTGCTTCAGATATTCGAAGTGCTGCCGTACTTTTCCGTGATATTGCCCATGAAATGGCTGGATTTAGAGTCGCGGCTTGTTCCAATGTTGCGTCTAGTGCCCCTATGGTTGATGCTGACGGTAATATATTAGCCATGGATGTCTTTTCATGGTCTGACCGTGAAGACTCATGGTGGCGCCGTCCCCAAATTGCTTTAAATTCACCGATACCGAGGATTTGCCGATATGAGAGCGATCCATTTTGGTGCAATGAGAAGGGCGTAAATACGCGCGTGCCAAATGTTCTTTTGGAAGATATCAATCTGACGAAGTTTTCAGAACATGTGCAGCCAAAGGCGATAATTTGCGTGCCCGTGCATATGCCTTTTGGTCAAATAGGGGCTGTGAGTTTTTCGCTAAAGGACCTTGATAAGGAAGACTTGAGTGAAGAGTTTGAAAAATTCAGTCATTCTCTAGAAATTCTATCTCGAGCTTTTATTACGGGCTATGTTAAGGTTACGGATGAAAGAAACTGGATTCCTAAAGATTGCCGCCTAAGTAAACGTGAAGTGCAATGTGTGAGTTGGGCTGCGCTGGGTAAAACAGATAAAGAGATTGCAACGATATTGTCTCGGAGTTGTGCGACAGTGAGGTTTCATCTGAATAATGCGGCTAAAAAACTAGATGCCGTCAGCCGTAGTCAAACTGTTTTTAAAGCCTCTCAACTCGGTTACCTTGGATCTGTGGCAGTCGGGTAACTCCACTGAATTGAGTGGTATAATTTTGAGTTTTGAGTGCGGTTTAATTGCTATGAGTATAGCAGGTCTGAACCTGTGACTACCGTTTTTGATAGTAGGCTATCCAAGCTTGAGTTGATTAGACCGATAGCTCAAAAGCTAGTTCCAAATGAGAGCCCTTGTACAAGAAATGCACCCATTTAAACCGTATTTTTTGAGGTAGAAAAAGTAAGGATAAATTATGCAACTTGATCGTGATGCTCTTTTAAAAGCCTATCGAAATATGAAGATTATCCGGTCTTTCGAAGATCGTTTGCATGTTGAAATTAAAACAGGTGAAATTGCAGGATTTACACATCTTTACGCAGGTCAAGAGGCCGTGGCCGTCGGTGTTTGCGAGTTGCTGGATGATGATGACAAGATAGTCTCTACCCACCGCGGACATGGGCATTGTTTGGCGAAAGGCTGTGACGTCAAAGGGATGATGAAAGAAATTTATGGACGCGCTGATGGCCTTTGCAAAGGCAAGGGTGGTTCCATGCACATCGCCGATATTGAAAAAGGTATGTTGGGCGCCAATGGCATCGTCGGGGCTGGAGCTCCAATTGCGGTTGGCGCAGCCATGTCCTGCAAATTAGATGGACGAGGTAAAGTATCTGTCGCGTTTTCGGGTGACGGGGCCTGTAATCAGGGCACAACTTTCGAGGCCATGAATATGGCTGTTGTCACTCAAGTGCCGGCTATTTTTGTTTTCGAAAATAACCATTATTCAGAGCAAACAGGTGATAGTTATGCTGTCGGGACTCATAAGGATATTGCTAGCCGCGCCGAAGCCTTTGGTATGAAAGTCTGGCGCGCAAATGGGTCTGACTTTTTCGATGTTTATGAAACGATGCGTGAGTTGCTTGACTATGTCCGTGCGGGTAATGGACCCGCGGCTATTGAGTTTGATACGGAGCGCTATTACGGGCATTTCGAAGGTGACCCGCAGCGTTATCGCGGGGAGGGTGAGTTGGAGCGCATTCGCGAAGAGCGGGACCCGTTAAAAGCATTCCGTACGCATAAAACGACATTAACCTTGCTTCAAATGTCAGACCTCGACGCAATTGATGAAGAAATTTCTGATTTAATTGATGCTGCCGTTGACGAAGCGCGCAAGGCGCCTGCGCCATTGCCTGAGCATGTCCTCACCGACGTTTACGTTTCTTACTAGAGAGTTCCCATGGCTGAAATGATGATACGTGAAGCGATCGCGAAAACTTTGCATGATGAAATGCTGCGCGATGATAATGTAGTCGTTCTCGGTGAAGATATTGTCGGGGGTATGGGAACCGAAGGCGGTCCGGAAGCTACGGGTGGTATTTGGGGAACGTCTCCTGGGCTATTTGATAAGTTTGGAGCGTCTCGCGTTATCGATACGCCAATTTCAGAATCTGCTATTGTTGGCGCGGCCGCAGGTTTAGCCCTATCTGGCAAACGGCCAGTTGCAGAGATTATGTTTGCAGATTTTGTTGGCGTTTGCCTTGATCAACTTTGGAACCAGCTTGCAAAATTTCGCTATATGTTTGGCGGGAAAACCGTATGTCCTGCGGTTATACGTATGTCTTACGGCGCGGGCGTAAATGCGGCGGCGCAACATAGTCAGGCTGTTTATTCTATGCTGACATCAATTCCGGGTTTGAAGGTTGTTATGCCGACAACGCCTGCTGATGCGAAAGGGCTTTTGACAACGGCTATCCGCGGCTCAGATCCTGTAATTTTTATGGAGCATAAAGCGCTCTATGCGAGCCGGGGCGAAGTGCCTGAAGGAGAACACCTCGTGCCATTTGGGGAAGCCCGCTTGGTGCGTGAAGGCAGCGATGTTACGATTGTTACCTGCGGGCGTATGGTGAGTGTCTCCGAGATGGCGGCAAATGCTTTGGCGAAGGACGGCATAAATTGTGATATTATTGATTTGCGGACAACTAGCCCATTAGATGAGGATACAATTTTAGATTCTGTCGAAGTCACAGGGCGCCTCGTTGTCGTTGATGAGAGTTCTCCGCGCTGTAGTCTCGCGACGGATATTACGGCTCTTGTCGCAGAGCATGCGTTTTCAAGCTTGAAAGCTCCGCCGCAATTAGTGACGGCTCCGC
>CAYWSI010000220.1:0-3057 GCA_964460585.1 uncultured Algimonas sp. | reverse complement strand
GCGCTGGCCATGGATGAATATGAAACAGACGCGGAAGTCCTCGCCCGCAAAGCCATGGGGATAGCAGACCGAATTTGTGTTTTTACAAATAATAATCTGACGCTTGAGTCCTTAAAGACGGATTAGGCCAGCCACGCTTTATTTGCTGGCGTGCCTGCCTCGACTTTCAACAGGGCAGCATCGAGGTGGCCATTGGCAAGGTCGGTCAGCACCTCTGGATTATCCTCTTGGAGCGCTGCATAAAACCGCCTCTTATCGGGCAATTGCCCAATCACCATCGCGCTAACGGGCACGCCGCGTTTATGGCGCACAATATAGCTTTCCATAATCGCTGAACCCGTGGGTTTATCCGCCTGCCCCGGTGCGGATTGCGACGCGACTGCCCGCGCTATTTTCGCCTTATCCGCAAAGACATCTCCGTCTTTCCATTCCGTCGAAAATATCCCGACCGCTTGCTTGCTCATCCAGCCGCCATTGCCATGGGCGAGGCCAAGCGCGCCTGGTGATTGACGGCACGCACTGACGACCTCGCATATGCCGTGCAGCGTGTAATTATTTCCCGGTCCGCCAAAAAATGGAAGCCCACCCGTTAAAGTCAGCGGTTTGCCGCGAAACTGTAATTGAGAAGATGCCTGATCCACGACACAGGGGAAACAAGAATAAATATCAGCAAAATCAATATCTGACGAGGAAACATTCGCGGCTGTCAAAGCCCCCTCAATGACAAGGTCCATCGCGAGACTACGCGAGAGGTCAGAACGGTCCAGCATGAGCTTTTCTTCCGCTTCGGCATGGCCGCGCAGGAATACCCATTTTTCGCGGGGGATACCCAAAGCCTCTGCTTGCCCAACTGTCGTCATGACAATGGCTGCGCCTTGGTTTACGCCGTCCTTTGCCACCATATGTTTCAAAAAAGGCGAGATTAAATTTCGGTTCGCCGTCGTCAGCGTTGCAATGTCCTCCGCAGAAAATTGCTGTTTAAACATAGAAAAAGGATTCGAAGCGGCACGCTCGGACATGGGCGCAATCAGGGCCGCCATATAATCGCGATGTTCTTTGACCGTGCGGCCAGCTTTCTTGCGGCGAGCGGTTTCAATGAACCCATAATAGGACATCGCATCCAAAAGGCCATGCGTCAGGCCTGTTTGAGAAATGAAGGCCCCTTCTCTAAACGGTCCGCGATCTGTCCAATCGCCGCTATGTTTTTCCGACCAATCTAATGTCGCGCCAGACCGCTGCGCCGCGCGCATATTGCCAAGCGCCTCACCCCCTGCAATCAGCGCGAATGTCGCCTCGCCCGCTGCTAAAGCTTGCGCGGCCTCCGCGATTAATGTCTGGGGCGTGTTTCCGCCAACCACATCATATATGGCCTGCTGAGGCGAGGCCTTAATCCGGGCGGCGATAGCCAGCGGGAATTTGTTGGGGCCTCCAAAGGGACAAGCATAAGCAGGACTGCTATCTGAGAATATCCGCACGCAGGCGAGCCAATCAATTTGCGCGCCCGCAAGCCCTGCATCCGCTAAAGCAACAGACGCCGCGCGTCCTGCCATATCTGCATGAGACGCAGCCGTAGTCAGATCGTCAGACACGGCCTCAACAGCTTGGCCCGCGCCAATGAGAATGGGCGTTAATTTATCCATATATGGGGAGTGGAAAAAATAAACCGCTTTGACAAGACTATAAAAATGAATGCCATCTTTGGCTTTGCCTCTTGCGTCCCGTCCACAACCCTGTGCAAAGTTAAATAATGAGACGATATTTAAAATCTATCTTGGGTTTGACGACGCCCCTTTTGATTCTAGCCTGCACAAATCCAAATAACGCGCCCACCACGAAAACCGCCTCATGCGATATATTTGTCGCGGTTCTGGGCACCGCGCAAGATGCAGGCAAACCTCAAATCTCTGTTCATTCTGACCCCGCGTGGAAAGACCCAGCCAAAGCAAGACTGGCGTCCTCATTAGGGCTTATCAACCGCCAAGATAGCAAACGTTATTTATTCGACGCTTCGCCAGATATTCGGCGGCAAGCCTACGCGCTGGACCAATTAGATGATGGGCGCGGCTTTGCGCTGGACGGCGTGTTCCTGACCCATGGGCATATGGGGCATTATCTAGGTCTGGCTCATCTTGGCAAAGAGGCGATGAGCGCAAAAGCCGTACCCGTCTATGCTATGCCGAAAATGGCGAACTTCCTGCGAGACAATGGGCCGTGGAATCAGCTTGTCACCATAAAGAATATCGACATCCAAACCCTCTCAGATGGCGCGCCCATAAGGCTCAGTGCAGAGCTCACGGTCACCCCATTCCAAGTCCCTCATCGTAGCGAATATACGGAGACGGTGGGCTATCGCATAGAGGGGCCCAATTCGCGCGCTGTCTATTTGCCAGATATAGACAGTTGGACGGCATGGGAGGCGCAAGGCGGGTCGTTAGAGGCCCTCGTCACGGAAAATGACCGCCTTTATTTGGATGCGAGTTTTTTCAGCGGGGCGGAATTACCCGGCCGGGATATGAGCCTTATTCCGCATCCGACAATTTCCACGACAATGGAAAAGCTCAAACATATGCCTGCAAAAGAGCGCGCGAAAATTCACTTCACCCATATGAATCATACTAATCCTGCTCATGATAAAACCAGCAAGGCTTACGCCCAAGTAAAAGCTAACGGATTTAATGTTGCGCAAGAAGGCGAGAGTTTTTGCTTAAGCGAATAGGCCTGTGATAGGCCTTCGCAGAATCAATGAGGTAATGAGATGACAAAAGGCGTAGGCGGAAAAACAGCGGAAGAGGCGTTGGCGACATTATCTGATATGACAGAAGGTTCTATTCCCATTGCCCTGCCCGAATTTGAAGCCCGTATCGCCAAGGCGCAAGCCCTCATGGCGGCGCAGGGCATGGACGCGCTTTACCTCCATGCGGGAAGCTCGCTTTATTATTTCACGGGTTTGCGCTGGCGCGGGTCCGAACGCATGGTCGGGGCGGTTTTATTTCAAACGGGCACTCCGCTCTTTTTTGGACCCGAATTTGAAAAAGGCACGATTGAGCAATTCATGTT
>CAYWSI010000219.1:0-3088 GCA_964460585.1 uncultured Algimonas sp. | reverse complement strand
GTCTGCGCGCCGTAATATTTATCGGCAGGAACAGTGAGTTCGCCAAAGGAGTCGGATTCGGTGCGAAGGTTTTTAGTCATGTGTATTCTCTAGCCGTGGCAATGATATTGCATTGATTTCGCCAAAATATAGCCTTGTCGGGTTTTTGACGTGGTGTTTGATTCACTACTTACGATAGGAAAAGACGAATGAGAAGGAGAATCAACCTGTGGAAATTAATAAGTCGAACATTGTTGCCTTGCGTAACTTGCAAGGTTGGTCTCAAGAAGATTTGGCTGCGGCAGCAGAGTTAAGCGTTCGAACAGTTCAAAGAATGGAAACAGATGGCCAAGGATCGCAGGATAGTGCGAAAGCTATTGCTTCGGCCTTCGATGTTAAGCTTGAAAAAATATTTGAGCCAGTGGTGCCGATTGGATATTTGATTAAAGTCATATTCAAAACACTTTGGCCATATCTCCTCTGGACGGTTTTAATAGGAGCTGTCGTTTTTTACTTACTCTATAATAACAAAATCACTGAACCAGGAGGGGCCTTCTTCGCAGGTGTTATGGGCAGCACGTTCGTTATATTTTGGGTGGCTGAAATTTATTGGTCGCTGTTTAAGAGATATGGACCTTACAACGAGTCTAACTTACCAAACATTTTGTCATGGAAAACCAACTTGAAGTTAGGCATTTCGAAATATCTTAGATTTTGAGACCCTCGTCTTACAAAAGGCAAAAAAGATATTGTTGAATAGAATGTTGAATATCGACGTTTCGAAAACGCGAGAAAACTCTCAACCTACTTCTTTCGGAAGCTGTCCAAGCTGACGACTTTTTCGGTATCGCCTTCTGGGTTGTCATTTTCTTCCGAGTCGGGTGATTTTGCTTTCTTTTTCTTCGCTACTGACTTCTTCGCAGGCTTTGCAAGGGCTTTTTTTGGGTCAGCTTTTTTAGGGGCAGGTGCGATTTGTGCGATAGAGCCAGTGTCTTCCGTTTCAGGTTGCTGCGGATCAAATTGCAGCGCAAAACCGACGCTTGGGTCATGGAAGCGCGTAATTGCGAGATAAGGCACTTTGAGATATTTCGGAATACCGCCAAATTTCAGTGTGACTTCAAATTCTGAATCATGCGCGTTCAAATCCCAATATTGATGCTCGAGTACAATCGTAATCTCTTCAGGATATTTTGCGGCTAGACTGTCGTCGATTTCGACACCGGGATAGCGGGTCAGAAATGTAATATAAAAATGATGCGCACCGGGCAGGCCATCTTCGCGAATCACGCGCCGAACGGCATCGCGAACAACACCGCGCAGGGCGAGTTGTGTCATCTGTTCATAATTCATCAGGTCTGAACTCATAAGGGGAGTGTATACTTGTGACATTTGGAATCAACACTCATAACAGCGTGACTTGTTGTTTTTTTAAGGCAATTTCGCACAATCCCGTGTACGAAGAGGTATGAAATCGCATTCCGCCATGACCGAATCTCCTGAGAAATTTAAGGACGGCCTGTTTTACCCGCCTCACGCGAAACCGCTCACGGGGACGGAAGGTTGGGGGAAAGTCGCGTGGAAATTCCTTCGAAACCCAATCGAAGCCTTTGGGCCGTTTGCTTATAATCAACCTATTGTAAGCGTTCCGAGTTTTGGAAAAAAACTCCATGTGATTACGGACCCAGAGGGCATGTTGACGGTTCTCACCCATGAGGCAGAGAAATTTACCAAAACGGCCGTTGATGCGCGTATTTTAGGCCCCGCCACAAAAGAGGGACTGCTCTCTGTTCATGGCGCGCAATGGAAACGGCAACGCAAAGCCGTCGCGCCCATGTTTCGCAAGCGTCATATGGAAGATTTAGCGCCGCTGATTGCAGGCGCTCTAGATGAATTTTGCGCGGGGCTAGATGAGACTCCCGACATTGAACTCAATGCGGGCATGGCCGAGCTGACCTTTGACGTGCTTGCCAAAGCTTTGCTCGGTGACCCGAAAGGCCTCGACGGGGAACGCTTAAAATATGCAACGCGCAATATGGTCACAAGTGCAGGGACGCTCCGCCCAGATGATTTATTGCCCTTTCCCGCATGGGTGCCGCGGCCCATTTCACCCAAAGGCTCGCGCGCGCTCAAACGGCTGAAAAAGGCGGCAGATGAACTCATTGCGGAGCGCAAGGTTAATCCAGTTGAAGATGATTTAGTCAGCCTGCTGATAGCCGCGCGCGACCCCAAAACGGGCGAGGGACTTACCGAGCGAGAACAGCGCGATAATCTGATTGGTTTTTTCATTGCGGGTCATGAAACAACGGCGCTGACTCTGACATGGGCGCTCTATTTAATCGGGATGCATAAGCCGACGGCGGAACGGTTGCGTGAAGAGGTCATGGCAATCTGTCCAAGCGGGAATATAGATTATGGCCAGTTGAAAGACTTAAAATTCACGCAAGCTGTAATTGATGAAACCATGCGCCTTTATCCGCCTGCACCCATGCTCAATCGGCAATGCCATGAAGATGTCGTGATTTCGGGGCGCGAGATAAAAGCGGGCGATAATTTTCTGCTCTGCAATTATGTCATGCACCGCACAGAACGGCTCTGGGATAATCCGCTGGCCTTTGACCCCGACAGGTTTTTGCGTGACCCAAGTTTGAAAGCTAAAGGCGCGCCCTATATGCCGTTTGGTGCGGGTCCACGTATATGTGTCGGGGCCGCTTTTGCCACGATGGAAGCGGTCATGAGCCTTGCGCGCCTCGTGCGGGATTATGATATTCAGGTGCCGAGCGATTGCTATCCGAAACCGCTGATGACAGTGACGTTAAGGCCAGAAGGCGGGGTGCCTGCTAAGATGGTGCGGCTATAAGTGTGCACTAATTTTGAACTTTTTTCGTTGTGCTGCGTAGATAATATTATCGAAATAAGCCCCACCTAGATTGCGATAAAGGAATACTAACATGGCATTGAAAACTCTAACGCGTAAGAGCGCTTTAATGTTATCCACGGCAATTTTGGCGTTGTCCCTCGCGGGATGTGAGACAACCACATCTACATCCCCATCTACATTAATAAGAGATGTGAGCATTGATACGGACGCTGTCTCGGGTGCTGATTTTTC
>CAYWSI010000218.1:0-3117 GCA_964460585.1 uncultured Algimonas sp. | reverse complement strand
TGTTGATCAGTCCCCAGATACCTTTGGGGGCCATTAACATGATCAAAATGGCTGTCGCGCCAAGTATCATTAAGTACACGGTGCCGAGATCGGCTAGTGTTTCGCGCAACAGGAAATACAGCAGGGTGCCAATAATCGGACCTTCGAGGGTGCCGATGCCACCAATGACTACAATAAAGATGACGAAAGCTGTCCAGTCATTCACGCTGAATGCCGCATCGGGACTGATGCGAAGTTTTTGCATAAAGATCAAAGCGCCCAGCATTGCGGTGAGTCCGGCGGTTGTTACATAAACAATAAATTTGGTACGCCAGATATTGATCCCAAGTGATTCTGACGCCAATTCATTATCTCTGATAGCCGTCATCGCCAGTCCGGTTCGAGAGCGCAGAAACAAAAACACCAAACCGATAATCAAAACCAATACGGCAAGCGCTGCCCAATAACTGAAGCTCTCTCGGTCCGATCGACTCGAGGCAATGGTTTTAACCACACTGACCGGTAGGCTTGTACCAGAGCCGCCACCCAGTGAACTGACCTGTGCTGCAGACAGACGAAATACTTCGGCGATTACCCATGTGCCAATTGCAAAATAAGCGCCGTGTAGCCTGAATATCAGTGTTGCTATGGGTATGGCTACCAGCATGCCGGCCAGCCCAACAACGGGTAATAGTGCGATGGGGGTAATACCAATGTTCATCGCCAGAGCAAACAGCAGGTAACCGCCGAATCCTACATACGCTTGTTGTCCAACTGAGACCAGTCCGGCGTAACCTGCCAGCAAATTCCAAAGATATGCCAGTCCGAGATATAAAAATACTTCGCTTAAAAAGCGTAAATCAGAGCGCCCAGCCCACAAGGGAGCGGTGGCGAGAATGATCAGCGTGCACGCGACTACCCACGTAAAAATATTACTGCTAACTGAATTGCGAGTTATTGTTGGATTCAATGTGACACCCTCGGGAATAGACCGGTAGGGCGAACCGCGAGCACAAGAAGAAATGCGCAGTGCCCTGCAAGCTGCTGCCAACCCGGATGGATTTGCGCGCCAATACCTTGAGCGACGCCCAGAATGACGCCGCCAATCAATGTTCCCCATAAATTTCCGAGGCCACCAATGATGACCGCCTCAAATCCAAAGATCAGTCGGGCAGGACCGCCAGCAGGATCAAATGAGGTTCGGACACCCAGGAAAATTCCGGCGATAGCAACCACCGACAATGACAGTGCCATCGCCATGCTGAACACATGTTTTTTATTCAAGCCCATCAGTTGCGCAATATCCGCATTATCAGATGTGGCTCTGAAGGCACGACCCAGCGCTGTGTTATAGAAGATCCACTGCAAGGTCGCGATGACACAGACCGCAACGATGAACATGAGTAACGGTAACAAACCAATGTTCAACGACCCTAGGGGAAGGCTCGCGGTTTCAAGTGAACCTGCGTTGAGTTTCTGAGGGTCGGCGCTAAATGCTTCAAGCAAGCCGTTTTGCAGGATGACCGACAAACCAAACGTCACCAACAAGGGTGGAAGAATGTCATTGCCCATCGTTCTATTGAGTAACACATACTGCAAGGCATATCCGAGCAGCGCCATTAGCGGGATGACGATCAACAAGGAGGCGAGCGGGTGCAAACCTAGGGTTGACGTCACGACCAGCCCGAGAAATGCGGCCAACACGATCAAATCACCGTGGGCGATGTTAACCAGGCGCATCACGCCAAAAATCAAAGATAAGCCTGCGGCGAACAAGGCGTACAAACCGCCTATCAACACTCCTTGAATAATTGCGTTTAGCCAAACCATGGTTTATATCCCAAAATACGCAGAACTGATATCTTCACGATTGGCTGACTCAGTGCTTCCGGTCAGCGTCACGCGTCCTTCGGATAAACAGTAGTATCGGTCAGCAATCTTCAAGGCACGGTTCAAGTCCTGTTCAACGATAACCGCGCTAAGCCCCTGACTGATGATGTCGGGCAAGGCGTCGTATATCTGGTTGACGACAATCGGAGCCAGACCAAGGCTGATTTCATCAAACAAAATGATGTCTGGATTTGCCATCAATGCACGACCGATCGCAACCATTTGTTGTTGTCCGCCGGACAGTGTTGTTGAACCTTGCTCACGCCGCTCACCGAGTACCGGAAACAATTCGTAGACTTTTTGCAAATTCCAATAACCACTACGATGGCTTTGTGCCCCGATGATCAAGTTCTCTTCCACACTCAGCGATGGAAAAAGCTGTCGTCCTTCCGGTACCATTGCTATCCCTAACTTGGCGATCTGATCGGCACGCAAGCGTCCAATGGGTTTCGTCTTCCAATTCACCATCCCGTCGTCACAAGCCAGAAGTCCAGTAATCGTGCGCATCGCTGTAGTCTTGCCGGCGCCATTGGCACCGATAAATGACACGATCTCGTTTTCTTCAACACGAATATCGATACCAAACAACGCCTGGAAATCACCATAAAAGCTGGTTAATTCGCGTGTCTCAAGCATCGGCTGAGATACCCATGTAGTTTTCCTGAACAACCTTGCTGGCCATCACCGAGGCAGGTTCTCCATCGGCGATGATTTTTCCAAATTCAAGAACGATCAAGCGATCCACGACTGCCATCAGCGCATGAACAATATGCTCGATCCAGATAATGGTGACGCCTTCAGCGTGAATCTGCTGAATGGTCTCTATCAGTGATTGGCATTCCTTGTCGGTGAGGCCTCCGGCTATTTCATCGAGTAATAAAAGGTTTGGATTTGACGCAAGCGCGCGCGTGAGCTCCAGGCGTTTACGCTCCAACAAGGTGAGTGACCCTGCAACCGAGTTTGATTGAGCCAGCAGGCCTGTTTTTCGTAGAGCTTCAATGCATTTATCTTCGGCCTCAGCGGTGCCTAGTCTTGCGCCGTGGGTTGCTGCGACCAAGGCGTTTTCATAAACTGACATGGCCGAAAACGGCTGTGGGATTTGAAATGATCGGGCGATACCACTATGACAACGAGCAGCACTATTGAGCTGGGTAATATCCTGTTGTTGGAATCGAATCGATCCGGAATTCGGTTGTAAGGTTCCGGTGATTAAATTGAACAACGACGTTTTACCCGCCCCGTTAGGAC
>CAYWSI010000217.1:0-3127 GCA_964460585.1 uncultured Algimonas sp. | reverse complement strand
TGGGCCAAGCGTCAAGATTGGAGCGATAGCGATATCCGGCCATCCGCCGGATAACCGCCTTCATCAGATTAAACTGCGACCCTACGTTCCCATACGTGAAAAGCTCGGCGCTTAACAATCAACCAATTTCCATCGCGATATTCCAAGTCATCGACATAACGGCCTGCAACATCCCAATCCGTTCCATTACCATTAGATGGAAAATCCCTTATCTCGGAAATTCTGTCTTCCACCTTATGAAAAGCGAGGAAGTTTGCGTCGCAATGTGCCGATTTTCCATCGTCCGAAATCTCAATCTTCGCATTTGTGATAGAATGGTGCGACTCAGCAACATATTTCAGAAACCCACTTGCATGTTCAATAAATTCATCGGTGTTACCTGAGAATTTACCATGGGTATGGTGATGACCATCACCAAAACAGGAACGGACCAACTCCCAATCTCGCTGATCAATCCCGTGACAATATGTATGGAGACGGTCCCGAATCTGTTCTCGAGCCCATAATGTCTCTAATATCCCCATTTATCTTCCCTTTTTTAATAGGTTTTAAAACACAATTTTCTTGGTAACTAGATTTCACATAAGACAAAATAATCCATAAGAAAAACAGCAATAGTAATAGGAGCCTCTCAATGGCCAGACTTGCCGGAAAAACTGCCATTATCACAGGCGCAGCAAAAGGATTGGGTGAAGCGGATGCCCGCCTTTTTGCCAAAGAAGGCGCAACGGTCATTCTGACCGATATGGACATTGAGAATGGCCAACGAGTCGCGAACGAAATCGGTAAAAACGCGGAATTTCATCAACAAGACGTTTGTAATGAAAACCGTTGGATTGAACTCATTAATGACGTCGTAGCCCGGCATGGGAAGCTAGACATATTGGTGAATAATGCAGGCATCGTTCACTCGGGCACCATCGAAACGCAAACAACCGAAGAATACCGACAAATCATGGCAGTGAGTTCTGACGGCACATTCTTCGGGAGCAAACATGCTGTCCTCGCAATGAAAGAAACGGGCGGAGGCTCCATCATCAACATGGCGTCAGTGGCGTCGCTGCGCGGTGAATCAAATGTTTTGGCCTATTGCGCGGCCAAAGGCGCTGTAGAAGGTATGACCCGCGCTATCGCAGTCCATTGCGTGCTAAGCGGATATAATATCCGCTGCAATAGCATCCACCCCGGCACTATTTGGACGCCAATGGTCCAAGACGTTTTGAACAGTAAACTTCCAGAAGGCGAAGAAGCAACGCCATTACCAAGAATGGGCATTCCCAATGATATTGCATACGCTGCCCTTTACCTCGCTTCGGATGAATCAAAGCATGTAAATGGTATCGAGGTTCGCATCGATAATGCGCACACCATCACGCCCAACTATTCCTAGATTAGACGTTCGGAAAACCCCCTTATTTAGAGGATTTAAACTCCACTAAAACAGTAATGCGCTAAACATCTCATAGGATTTGTCGCCCTCACCTTTCTCACCTCTTGTCATGAGATGAGACTTTGGGTTCGAAGGTGTAGGAGCTTCTTTGCCCATGCGGTTCCAATCAAAGATGGCCTGTCGATGTTTTATTTTCCAAACACCGTCACGTTTTTCCATAGCATCGACATAACGGCCTGATGAGATAATCTCTAGGGCACCGTCAGGTTTGTCCATTAAATGATGCGCGAAAAAATAGCTCTCGCAGACGGCTTTGTTCCCGTTAATTTCTGCATTCTGCGTTGAAACAATGTGTTGAGTCGCGCGGTAGTTTTCTAGAGCCGTCATGACCCAATCGCAAAATTCGCTGGCCGACCCTTGAAAAATACCATGATCATCTGTGCCGTCAGGATGGAAGCAAGATTGAATGATGTCCTTATCGGCACGATCTAGGCCGCGCGCAAATCTATGTGCCACTTTTTTGATTTCAAACTCATCTAACATCAGACCAAGCTGTTCGTTTGATATGTCCATTGCCAAATCCTCCCATTTCGCCCGCTTTGAGGCCGTATTCACTGCACTATAACTGAAAATATAGGCTACATACCTCACAATTTTGCTAAATGACTTGCATAGTGAATTTGTTACAACTCTCGCGTATTAGTGAGTATAAATAGAACAGGCACAAAATGGGTAAAATTGAAACAATTACCAATCATGTCCTCATAGATGAAAACAAGGTTGAAGATCCTAAATTAGGTGATGCACCGATTACGGGTGACCGCTATTATTCCAAAGAATTCATGGATAAGGAATGGGATGCCGTTTGGACGAAGACATGGCTAATTGCTGGACTTAGCTCGCAAATTCCAAATACAGGCGATAGATTCACATTTGATATCGGCCGTGAGAACATCCTGTTCACGCGTGATAAGGATGGCAAAGCCCATGCATTTTACAATGTCTGCCAACATCGTGGAAACCGTTTGGTGCATGAAGAAACTAGCAGCGGGAAATTCATGGCCTGTAATTACCATGGTTGGCGCTTTTCAAATGAAGGTGATTTGATTTTTGTCCCTAGCCCAGAAGATTTTGAAGGCGGAACACCCTGCGGCAAATTAAAATTAGTAGAATTACCCTGCCGAGAATGGGCTGGATTTTTATGGTTCTCGATGGACGAAAACATCATTTCCTTAGAAGAATATCTTGGGCCAATTAAGTCTCAAGTTGAAACCTATCAAGTTGAAAATATGATCCGTACTCATTGGGTCACAATCGAAGGCGATTTCAATTGGAAAATCGTTCAGGATAACTTCCACGAATCCTATCACTTGCCTTTTGTGCATCCGCAAAGCCGGTATTTCATCGAAATGTCCTACCGTCATTGCCAGTTTGATATGTATGATAAGGAAGGTCACACGCGCATGTTCATGCCCGGTGCCCGGCCAACCATGGGGCTAAAAGGTGATTTTGAAAAAACAAAAGAGCAAATAAAAGAAGAACATGAGTTTTGGGGGCTTGATCCAGAATCCTTCCGCGCAGACCCGCATTCCATGCGTGAAGCTATGCAGAAAGTTAAGCGGGAAAAAGGCGCTGAAAAAGGATTCGATTATTCTCGCTTCACAGATTCTCAACTAACGGATCATTATCACTACACTTTGTTCCCCAATTGCTCTTTGAGCTTAAAACCGGATGGCT
>CAYWSI010000216.1:0-3151 GCA_964460585.1 uncultured Algimonas sp. | reverse complement strand
GAGAAGGTCGACAAAGAAATGTCGCGCCTCCAGAAAATGTCGCCTATGAGTGCAGAGGCGAATGTGAGCCGCAATTACATTGATTGGATGCTCTCTGTGCCGTGGGGGAAGACAAAGCGCGTTCAGCGTGATCTCGGCAAAGCGCAAAAGATTCTCGATGAAGATCACTATGGGCTCGATAAGGTCAAAGACCGCATTATCGAACATCTCGCCGTGCAGACCCGCACGAAAAAATTAAAAGGCCCCATCTTGTGCCTTGTCGGACCGCCGGGTGTTGGGAAGACCTCACTTGGGAAATCTGTTGCCCGTGCAACGGGACGGGAATTTGTCCGTGTCTCGCTTGGCGGCGTGCGGGATGAGAGCGAAATTCGCGGCCATCGCCGCACTTATATCGGTTCTATGCCTGGGCGTGTTATCCAATCTATGAAGAAAGCGAAGTTTAACAATCCGCTCTTTCTCTTTGATGAAATTGATAAAATGGGACAAGATCATCGCGGCGATCCGGCTTCAGCGCTCTTAGAAGTGCTCGACCCCGAACAGAACGACACATTCAACGATCATTACTTAGATGTGGATTACGACTTGTCTGACGTCATGTTTATCACGACGGCGAATAGTCTCAATATGTCGCAACCGCTTCTCGACCGGATGGAAATTATCCGCATCCCTGGATATACGGAAGATGAAAAAGTTGAAATCGCGAAGCGTCACCTCATCCCAGATCAGACGAAAGAACATGGTTTGAAAAAGTCTGAGTTCTCTCTGACCGAAGAAGCTTTGCGGGACATCATTCGCTATTATACGCGCGAAGCGGGCGTGCGGGGCTTAAAGCGCGAAATCGCGACATTGGCCCGCCGTGTCCTAAAACGTATCGTCATGAAAGAGATCGAAGCGATTAAGGTCACGCCTGAGCATCTTGATGATCTGCTCGGCGTGAAGAAACATCGCTTCGGAAAGACGGATTTGGAGGATCAAATCGGTATCGTCACAGGCCTCGCATGGACCTCTGTTGGCGGCGATTTGCTCACCATCGAAGCCGTCTCTATGGCGGGTAAGGGCGCGATGAAAGTCACGGGCAATCTGAAAGACGTCATGAAAGAGTCGATTTCGGCAGCCAATTCCTATGTGCAGGCGAAAGCGCCAGAGCTCGGCATTTCTCCGCGTCAGTTCCGCTCGACAGATATTCACGTTCACGTCCCCGAAGGCGCGACGCCGAAAGATGGACCGAGCGCAGGTATTGCGATGGTGACGGGTATCGTCTCTGTTTTGACCGAAATTCCGGTTCGTAATGATATTGCGATGACGGGTGAGGTGACTTTGCGCGGGCGCGTGCTACCGATTGGCGGGCTGAAAGAGAAGCTTCTTGCGGCACTGCGCGGCGGCGTAAAAACCGTTCTTATTCCGAAAGAGAATGAGAAAGACCTCGCGGATATCCCTGATAACGTCAAAGGTGCTTTAGAAATCATCCCAGTGGAGCATGTCGGTGAAGTTCTGACTCATGCGCTGACCCAGAAAATCAAACCCGTGAAATGGACGTCGTCTGATGAAGCCAAACTCGCCGGATTGATGATAGGGACGCAAAGCGTGCAAATGCCAGAAGGCGGCTCTGCAGCGCATTAAAAACCGCCCGCGTGGAGATACACGGGCGGCGATTAAAATCCATCTTTTGGGGAGATGGTGCGTTAAAACTGACCGCTAATTGTGAATTTCGCGTTAAGCGGTGCGCCGACTGAAATTTGGTCGTCGGTATGAGCATTCGGGAAATAATCCGTATCGGTTAGGTTCTCGACATTGACCTGTAGGCGGAGGGTCTCATTTACATCGTAATAGGCCGCCGCATCCAACCGCGTATAGCTGGGGAGCGTTGTTGTGTTAGCTGTATCGGCAAAGCTTTCACCTTGATGGGTGAGGCCTAGCCCTGCACCGAATTGATTTGTGAACTGGTAATTCGTCCAGACTGAGAAAGTCGATTCCGGGAGTTCACGCGGACGCCGGCCTTCAATAATCTCGCCTTGGGCGGTCCCGCTATCATTTGCGACCTCTCCGTCGAGGTAGCTATATCCTGCCGTGACATACCAATCATCCATTAGCTGACCTTGAATTTGCGCTTCAAAGCCTTCGACGGTTGAATCGACGATGACGGATTCATTATCTGTATCTGCACCAGGACTTGTATCGGGTTGAGGGGAGCTTTCTTCAATTTCAAAAACGGCAGCTGTGAAGCTTAGGCCTTGCGCGAAGTCCCATTTCAATCCCGCTTCGAGATTAGTGTAAACATCGGGGGCTAAGCGTTGCTCTCTATCGCTGATTTCGGCGAATTGTCCGCCAGAGCGCGGAATGAAGCTCTCGCTATAACTGCCATAAAGAGAGATATTTTCTTTGGGCTTTACGATGAGGCCAAGGCGCGGTGATAATTCTTCGTCGGTGCGAGAGAAGGTGACGGACGGGCTGCTGGCGAGGTCTTCGACTTCGAAGTCAAAGCTGTCGAAACGCGCGCCGACAATGACATCAAGATACTCATTGATTTCAATTTGGTCCTGAATATAGGCAGAGAAGACGGTGAGGTCGGCATGGTCATCATCGTTCAAATTGACAGCAAAGCTATTGGTTGTTGTCTGGCCGGCTGCATTGACGCCTATGCCATTTACTATGTTAATTGGGCGATCTGCACTTCGGTCGATGGCGAAAGTCTCAACATCATCCTGTGAGCTGTCGAAGAAAGTGTTGAAACGGTCATTATTATTGGAGGTGTCGAGAAATTCTGCCCCCGCGACAATCGTATGTCCGAATGCGCCCGTGATGAATTCTCCGACCAAATTACCGGCGAGCGTAATGTTAGTACGCTGCGTCGTGTCGACATATCCATCGAGGTCAACTGTCTCAATGCCGCCGAAATCTGGGTTTGACGCATTATATCCGACAGGAAAGAGGTTCTGATAAAGCTTGTCATAATCCCCGTAAGACGCCGTGAGATTACCTTTTAAATTATCACTGAATTGATGCTGTAGGTTGGCTCTGAAAACATGGGCTTCGAATTCGGCTGTGTTTAGCTCTTCATCGCCAAATGTAATGTCTTCGAGGGCCTCAACTGGTGTGCGCAACCCGCTATTAGACGGCGCGCTTGTTGTTCCGTCAGGCGCAGCAGACGGGA
>CAYWSI010000215.1:0-3170 GCA_964460585.1 uncultured Algimonas sp. | reverse complement strand
GTATGAAGGGTAAGTTAGCATTTCTTGATCGCTGGTATGAGAGCACCAAAGCCGCCGCGGGCCATCGCCATGCGACGCCGATATTATGCGCGCTCTCCTTTGCGGAAAGCTCGTTTTTCCCAATCCCCGTGGATTTAATGCTCATGCCCATGGTGCAAGCGCGGCCTAAAGCTTGGTGGAAGCTCGCCCTAATCTCGAGCTTCTTTTCCGTACTCGGCGGGATTTTCGGATATTTCATCGGCATGTTGTTTTTTGAAACGATCGCCCAGCCGCTGCTGGAAAAACTGGGCAAGGCCGAAAGCATGGAAACGTTCCGAGAAAGCGTTCAAACCCATAGCGGGCTTTGGGTTTTCGGCGCAGGCTTCACGCCTTTTCCTTATAAAGTCATTACAATCATGAGCGGGGCGGTTCCCGTCGGTTTTGGCATTTTTGTCGCCGCCAGCGTCGCCTCTCGTACACTGCGTTATCTGGCCGTCGCAGGCATCGTTCGCGTCTTTGGCGGTATGGCAGAGCGCTGGATGAAAGAGCATTTTGCAGTCTTCACGATTGGTCTATTTGCGCTACTCGCGGCGCTTTATTTTGGGTTAAAGGCGGTTTTTCCGCATTAGCCGCAGCCAACAAAATAAACTAATTTTGAATGTGTTCCTAAGCTACATTCGCGATAAACCTACAAAAGCCGTCTACACTCACGGACTTAAGCAAATTATCAGCCGAAAAGTCATTTTTCTCTTAGGTAATAATGCTATTTCTTATTCTGGTGAGTAACTAAATCCACCTTTATGGAAATTATACTTATATTTCTCTTGATTAACAAAAACGGCTTCATCAGGTTTGTAAGTAACGTGTAAAGAACCGGCTTTAGCCTGCGCGTCAAAAACACATGAATGACTCGCGAAAATACTAACCGTCCATTCCTTTTCATCCACTATTTCATCTTCATGAATGCAAAAATTTACACTCGTTATAAAGTCAGGATACCTCTCTCCATATATATAAAAACCAAGTGGTGGTTCATGTAAATCGCCTTGATTGATAAACAAGATACCCACGATTAAGTTTTCTAAGTTGTCCTCTTCATATTCCATTTGTTCATAGGAAGTTGTAAATAAATAAATCGGCCCTTTGGATTTATGAAGTCCATAGTTAAACATGATATATGGGCTAACTTGAGATAATTCTCTTCCAAGCGTTAGGGGTGTAATAAATAAGTTGGGTTTCTCTTCAGCGATTGTCTTGTCTTCATGATTTTCAACCCTTACGGGCGGCTCGGAATTATCCGTTCCATTTGCCTGACAGCCAATTAAGGCAGCGACTATAATAATAATTCCAACTAAACTAAGCCTCATCGCTTTACTCACTTGAATGGTGACGACTTTATTTTATCTTATAGATAAATATTATGAGTACGAGCTTCTTATAAGTCTCTAAAAAATGAACTTACTATCCATTTCTGACAAACATCGCCATATCACCCTAACAACCCGACCGTCTTTTCAAATCCATAATCGGCGAAGGCTTGCGCGCGGACGGGGTCGGTGTCTGGCCCAATTAAAAACGCCGTTTGCGCCTGTTTAGGCAGCGCGCGCTTTGCCAAATCTGACAGCACTGTTTCGAGGCGCCGCGCAATGGCCGCGCCGCTGTCGATCCATTTAACGCTTTGCCGAACGGCGGCGCGCAATTCCTCGCGGAGTAGCGGGAAATGGGTGCAGGCCAAAACCACGGCGTCGACATCTGCGCCGACGCGCCCTGCGAAAAGCGGCGCGATTTCGTCGCGAATAATCTCCATATCAACCGCCTGCCCCGCAAGTTTTTTCTCGGCTTCTGCAACAAGCCGCGTCGAGCCTTTTAAAAGGACATGACACTCCGGCGCAAAATCGGCGATTAGGTTGTCGACATATTTGCGGCGCACCGTGCCGGGTGTGCCCAAAACGCCAATCGCCCGCGTCTTGGAAATTTCCGCCGCCGGTTTAATCGCGGGCACAACGCCGATAACGGGAATTTTCACTGCCGCGCGAATGGACGGCAAAGCCGTGGTCGAGGCTGTATTGCAAGCGATAACTAGGGCGTTGGGCGAGAGCATATGAGTGAGAGTCGCCAGCAGTCCCGGCAGGCGCGCTTGCAGCTGCGCTTCCGTCTTGCTGCCATAAGGCCGAAATTCATCATCGGCCACATAGGAGACATAGGCCTGCGGCAGACGCGCACGGATTTCCGAGACGACGGAGAGCCCCCCGACGCCCGAATCAAAAACTAAAACATGATGACCGATTTTGGACATGGCTCAATCTTTGCCAAGACAAGGTGAGGAAACTATGAATAAAATGCGGTGAAAATCTGTTTCATTTGCCGCGCCGCTCCCCTATCTCCGCGCCTATGGCCCCGCCTCTTCTGACACTTAAAGAGATTGCCCTGACATTTGGGTCGACGCCGCTTTTGGAGCGGGCGGATTTGATCGTGCATGCGCGTGACCGTCTTTGCCTTGTTGGGCGCAATGGGTCGGGCAAATCGACCCTTTTGAAAATTGCGGCGGGTCTCGTTGAGCCTGATGGCGGCGAACGGTTCGTCAAACCCGGCACCAGCTGGCGCTACCTGCCGCAAGACCCAGACCTCTCTACTTTTGCCGATGTTGAGAGCTATGTGCGGGATGGGTTGATCGGCGCAGATGACGGCTTTCGCATTCCTTATTTACTGGATGCGCTTGGCCTGACGGGCCGTGAAAACCCGTCACATATGTCGGGCGGAGAACGCCGCCGCGCCGCGCTTGTCCGTACCCTCGCGCCAGAGCCTGATATTTTAATGCTGGATGAGCCGACGAACCATTTAGATTTGCCCGCGATTGAGTGGTTGGAAGGCGAGCTCGGCAATATGAATGCGGCCCTTGTCTTGATTTCGCATGACCGGCGTTTCCTCGAATCTCTCTCGCAACGCACGCTTTGGATGGACCGCGGCGAAACGAGGGAGCTCGGCAAAGGCTTTGCGCATTTTGAAGATTGGCGAGATGAGTATCTCGCGCAAGAAGAGCTGGAGCGTCATAAGCTCGCGCGGCAAATCCACCGCGAACAACATTGGGTCATCCACGGGGTCTCAGGACGCCGCAAGCGCAATGTGCGCCGCCTAAAAGAACTCGGCAATTTACGCGCGGATTTAAAAAACGCGAAAAAGGTTCAAGGCCT
>CAYWSI010000214.1:0-3174 GCA_964460585.1 uncultured Algimonas sp. | reverse complement strand
CTGCCGCGAAAGCGGGTCCATTAGTCCTAATCATGGGTGGCGTCAACCACTCAGATGTTATCTTAGAGGACTTTCGCCCTCCCTTATTCTTTCGGATTATTTGCGGCCAAAAAGGCGTGCAAAGAACCCTTGTTTTGGCTCTCCTTTCGGAGAGGCGTGACGGTCTAGAACTTCAGCGATTGAAGCCGCGACTGTTTCAATATCCGCCATGCCGTTCACTTCCGACAATTTCCCTTGCGCCGAGTAATAGGGCAGCAATGGTGCGGTATCCCTATTATAAGCATCAAGGCGAACCTTGAAGGTTTCGGGATTATCATCAGCCCGGCCCTGCTCCTCAAAGCGAGTCGCAATCCGTCCCAATATTGAGGCGTCCTCTACTTTGAGACGGATGACCGAGTCCACCGATTCTCCGCGCTTTTGCAGAACTGAATCCAGTGCTTCCGCTTGAGCGATTGTACGAGGAAATCCATCAAATATAAATCCAGCGGCACCCGCTTGCGCATCTAGCTGCTCCGAAATCAAGGCAATCACAATCTCATCGCTGACAAGTTTGCCATTATCCATGATGTCAGCCACTTTTTTGCCAAGCTCAGACCCTGAGGCGCGTGCCGCGCGCAGCATATCCCCTGTGGAAAGCTGAACGAGGCCTCTCTCCGCGACGAGGCGTTTTGCCTGCGTGCCTTTACCCGCAGCCGGGGGACCAAAAAGTACAAGATTAAGAGCCATGTCTATTACCTACCCTAAGTCTTATTCCGGCGGCGCATTCGAGACTTTTTGATAAGTCCCTCATATTGATGCGCAATGAGATGGGATTGAACCTGTGCAACAGAGTCGAGCGTCACAGAGACGATAATCAAAAGGCTCATCCCGCCTATCAACAAACCAACAGATGTCGGAATATTACCCACTCTGGCGATAAAGGCTTCGGGAAGCACACAGACAAAGGCGACATAAAACGCCCCAATGAACGTCAGGCGAGAGAGAACATAGGACAAATATTCAGCGGTGCGTTGGCCCGGACGAATTCCCGGTAAAAAGCCGCCATTCTTGCGAAGGTTGTCTGCAACATCATCCGGCTTAAACACATAAGGCACATAGAAGTAGCAGAAGAAGACAATGAGCAAGCCATATAAGATGAGATAGGTCGGTGACCCATATCCAAGATAAGCCAGCAAACGCGCCATAAAGCCTGAGGTCGCGCCATCACCTGCAACGAAAATCTGACCAAATGTGGCTGGTAAGAGCAGAAGCGAGCTTGCAAAAATTGGCGGAATAACACCGGCCGTGTTTAGCTTTAGCGGCATAAAGGAGTTTTCACCCCCAAATTGCTTACCGCCTGCCATTTGGCGTTTCGGATATTGCACCCGCAGACGCCTCTGTGCGCGTTCTACAAAAACAATCAACATGATGAGCGCGATAAACATGACAACAAGGATAATCAGAACCAATTCGGTAATCTGATTAGATTGGTTCAAGCCAAAGAGATCGAAGATAGCCTTCGGTAGTTCCGCAACAATTCCTGCCAAAATGATAAGCGAGACACCGTTACCAACGCCGCGCGCCGTGACTTGTTCGCCCAGCCACATCAGGAACATAGTACCGCCCACAAGTGTAATAACTGTCGAAGCTTGGAAGAACAGGCCGGGATTAATCACAGCGCCTTCAGAGCCTTGTAACGCGCGCGCAATACCGAAAGCTTGGAAAGCGGCCAGAAGCACGGTCAAATAACGCGTATATTGATTGATTTGCTTTCGCCCTTGTTCCCCGTCTTTATCTAGCTCTTTGAGCGAGGCAACCGAGCCCTTCAAAAGAGTCATAATAATCGACGCCGAAATATAGGGCATCACATTCAAGGCAAAAACAGCCATACGTTCTACAGCACCGCCAGAGAACATATTGAAACGGTCAATTAAAGTCCCGCCGCCGCCCGACGCAAAATTCGCTTGGAAGACCTCAATATTCATGCCCGGAATCGGAACATACGTCCCGATGCGGTAAACAACTAAAATCATGAGTGTAAAGAGAAGGCGCTTTTGCAGCTCTTTAGCCTTGGAGAAAACGCCAAGGTTCATATTTGCGGCAAGCTGTTCTGAGGCTGAAGCCATTTTGCGGTCCCTTTATCTGTTTGTACGTCCGATAAAACCCATATGCGAAGCGTTTATCGTTCCCACATTGGGTGTCGCCCAAACATGTTCAAGGCCAGAGCTGTACTCCGGCCTTGGATATAAATTTAGAATTCGCCTAGCTTGCCTTCATTTTTGGCTAGTAGGTAATAGAATGTGACGCGGTTCTTCATACGAACCGGCTTCATTGTCGCACAAACAACTTTGACTTTTTCCATCGCAGCGTCTTTGTCATCAATGCCCATTTTCTTTTTCATGAAGCCTTTGACAATTGTTTCGAGTTCGGTTTCATCCGTACAAGATACATATTTCGCGTCGCGGTTCTTCAAAGACGCACCGAGATATTTTTCAATCTTTGTGACGATTGCATTATCAGCATCCGCATCAAATTTCTGAGTAGGCTCAAGATAAGCTGAGACAGCGTCATCTTTTTTCGCCGGGGCCTTCTTCGCTTTAGGCGCAGCTTTTGGCTTGGAGTCGGCCTTCGGCTTTGGAGCCGGTTTTGGCTTCGCTTCAGCTTTAGGCTTAGGTGCAGGTTTCGCTTTTGGCTTCGGCTTAGGGGCTGGCTTCGGCTTTTCAGCTTTTGGCGCACCTTTTTTCTCAGCCTTTGTTCGCTTGCCAGAGCGGTCCTGCTTCTCGCCTTTGGCGCGATAAACAGTCTCTTCATCCAGAACATTGACTGTGCCTTTTGCCGCTTCAACAGCTGCAACCGCATTCTTCGTGGCACCAGAGACGTGAAGCTTCACAGCCGCTGTAACTTTTCCTGTACCAATTAAGCGAACGCCATCTTTAGCACGGCGGAGAACGCCAGCCGCAACAAGTGCCGCTGCATCATAATCCGTCTTGCTATCAATCTTCCCAGCCGCAATTGCACGATTTAGATTAGCAATAGATAGCTCTTGGAAAGTCTTCCGGTTCGGCGAGTTAAAGCCACGCTTTGGTAGGCGCATGTAAATTGGCATCTGACCGCCCTCGAAACCATTAATGGTTACACCCGAGCGAGATTTTTGACCCTTTACACCACGGCCACCAGTTTTGCCCTTGCCAGAGC
>CAYWSI010000213.1:0-3181 GCA_964460585.1 uncultured Algimonas sp. | reverse complement strand
AAAAGTAATTTAGACATAAATCCCCCTCATGGTTTTAAGGATGTTTATCTCGCTAGAGATGAACCTTCGCTTATGAATAAGACGAAACTGGACGGATAATCCTTGGTGCAAACAGAATAAAAATACAGATTGTCGTATAAAGCCGTCCTCATGCGGTCTCGATAGATACCAATTATGGCGGGTGTGTGGCGACAAAAGAAAACTGCGGCGAAATAAGACAAATTCTCCTTAGAACGACCTTAAAGCCGCCCCCTTATCTGCAAAGTCATCCGCCAAACCGTCTTTATATCAAACTTTGGCGGAGGCTCTCATGACGTTTAGACATTTTCTTTTCACATCTACGATTTTATTGGCGGGACCGCTCATGGCGGGCGGGGTCGCATATGCTAATCCGACGCCCCCTGAACCGAGCCTGTCGCAAACGCATGATCTTCGCGAGACGCGCATAAATAATGCTGAATCTGGCACATTAATGTTTCAGACCCAAACCCCTGGAATATATATAGAAGCCCCGATGGTGGCGACAGATGTGGAGATGGACATTGCCGGCCCCATCATTCGTACAAGATTATCCCAGACCTTTAAAAACACCACAGATCAGTGGGTTGAAGGCACCTATGTTTTCCCATTGCCTGAAAACGCAGCCGTAGACCGGCTCCGTATGGTGATTGGTGGCCGCCTAATAGAAGGGCAAATCAAAGAAAAAGTCCAAGCGAAGAAGATTTACGAACAAGCCAAGGCCGAAGGCAAAAAGGCGAGCCTTGTTGAACAGCAACGTCCGAATATCTTTACCGCCTCAGTCGCAAATATCGGTCCGCATGAAACCGTCGCGATTCAAATCGAATATCAAGACAAAGCACAGATTAAAGACGGCACATTCGCCATGCGCTTTCCAATGACCGTGGCGCCGCGCTTCTCGCCGCCTGTCCAGGCTGTGCAAGTTGCGACGACAGACGGCCTGCAAAACATCGTCTTTGACCCTGTTTTAGACCGCAAAGCCATCTCGCCGCCAGTGATGAACCCAAAAGAGGAGCCGATAGAATATATGCGCCTCCCCGTTAGTCTAAACATCAATCTGGATGCAGGCTTCAACATTGCTGACGTCACCAGCGCCTATCACGACATCCTCACGACAGAGACCGATGCGGATAGTGTGCGAATTTCTCTCAAAGACGGGGCAATTCCTGCCAACCGGGACTTCCTCTTGGAATGGTCCGCGCAAAAAACGCGAGAGCCCTATAGCGCGATGTTTAGACAAACGGTCGGCGAAGACACTTACCTGCTGTCAATGCTCACGCCGCCGGCTGCGGACGCCGCAGATATACCGAGCCGCGCACGGGAAAGTATTTTCGTCATTGACACCTCAGGCTCTATGAATGGCACCTCTATCGTTCAAGCCAGAGACTCCCTGATTTTAGCGCTCGATCAATTACGGCCTGACGACACGTTCAACATCATTCGCTTTTCGTCAGAGTTTTCATCCTTGAGTTCAAAACCCATGCAGGCGACGCAGGACAATATTCTCAAAGCGAAACGCTGGTTGAAACAGTTGAAGGCGGGCGGCGGCACGAAAATGTCACCTGCTCTAACCGAGGCTTTAACGCGGCAGAGCGGAGACACATCTCGCCTACGCCAAGTCATCTTCATCACCGACGGCGCCATTGGAAATGAGCAACAGCTCTTTGCGCAAATTCAAGATGAATTAGGCGATGCCCGCCTCTTCCCCGTCGGCATCGGCTCTGCGCCCAATAGTTTCTTCATGTCGAGGGCGGCTAAATTTGGACGCGGCAGTTTTGTACAAATCGGCGACACGTCCGAAGTCACAAAACGAATGGAGGTTTTGTTTAAGTCTATCCAGAGCCCAATTCTCACCGACATTAAAAGCACTGTCACATCCGCAAGCTTCCCGGCCCGTATGCCCGACGTCTATCAAGGCGACCCCGTCATCAGCATCGCCCGCATCAAGACAAAAGACCTGCCAAGCTCAATCTCTATCTCAGGCAATATAGCGGGTCAAAATTGGCAGCAGACAAAAGCCTTGTCTGATACGGAAGACGCTTCAGGCCTATCTGTCCTGTGGGCGCGCGCCAAAATTGCCGACCTCGAAGAAAGCCGCTTTGACCGCGCAGGCGCAGCCAAGATTGATGCGGAGATATTACAAACCTCTCTGGACCATCACATCGTGAGCCGTCTGACCTCCCTCGTCGCTGTCGACATCACACCTTCGCGGCCAAATGGAACGGCGCTAAACAAAACCAAAGTGCCGACAATGCTGCCCGAAGGGTGGGACTTCGCCAGTGTCGCCATGCAAGAGGCACGGCGTCAAATATCGGCCCCAACGCATAGGCAGTCAAGCTCAAGCGCCGCCCCGCGTCAGACATTGCAACTGCCCAAGACCGCGAGCCCGCATGAAGTCCTCGGCATTCTTGGCTCTCTCTTCTTACTGCTCGGCATGGGGCTTAATCGCCGCGCGCGTCGGCGGACGGCATGATAAGCCCCTCAAAACTTATAGCGCCTCTCGCCATATTGGCGGGAGGTCTTTGCCTTGCAAAGGCGGCCTATATTCCCGTGAAAGGCGTTGTCGCCAATCTCTTGATAGAAAGAGCGTGGCGCCAATCCCAAGACCAGAATGCGCCCGTCCTGCCTTGGCCTTGGATGGATGCACAGCCTTTGGCCCGCCTTTCCGTTCCGCGATTAGGCAAAAGCGAAGTGCTGTTAGATGTTGGAACGGGCCAAGCCTTAGGCTTTGCGCCGTCTCACATGCAACAAACCCCAAAGCCCGGACAAGCAGGCCTCTCCGTCATTGCCGCGCATAAAAATACGCATTTCGCTTTTCTGGAACATCTCCAAAAAAATGATGTTATCGAAGTTGAAAATATTGATGGCCATGTCACGCAATTCAAAGTGACGCACATTGAAGTCGTCGAGAAAGACAAGTCAGGTATTGATCTAAATGCCCCAAAGACAAAAGCCCAAATCGCTCTCGTAACTTGCTATCCCTTTTCGGCACTCAGCTATGGCGGCCCGCTTCGATATGTCGTTTACGGCGATGCCGTGTGAGCCGCGTTCATCTGCCAGGAGGAAAAAGACCAAATTCCGCAAAAGGGTTCGGGCCGTCTTTTGTAGTTTCATAATGAAACGCCAGACCCATCTGAAAGCTTTGCGCTATTCGGTTTGCCAT
>CAYWSI010000212.1:0-3188 GCA_964460585.1 uncultured Algimonas sp. | reverse complement strand
TTACATTGGTTGCAAAATAGCTAATAGATAATTCGGCAAAACAATTTAATTTGCAAAATGGAGACTAGGTATGGGAATTTCTCGGCGTTCAGCTTTATCTGGAATCGCGACAGGCGCAGCTGTAACAGGTCTCATGGCCTGCGAGTCAAAATCGCAAACCCCCTCCAGTCATGAGCCCTCCCCGTCTTCGGCCTTACCCCCTCTTAATTTACCTACGACCCCATCCAGCCTTTTCTACAACAAAGCCAGAGCTGCAGATATCCTAGCCGAAGAAAAAGTTGACTTGCTGATATGCTCTGAACCCAGAAACATTTACTATCTAACCAATCAAAAACCGATGACCTACAGATTAGGCATGAATGATTATTCCTATGCAACATTGGCCGCAAAAACGCCGGACAAACCCACATTTATTATCGGGCGTTTTGGTGTTTTTTTAGGTGGCGTTGCAGACACAGAAATTTTTAAAGACCTTGATTATAAATTGTTCTCCCTACCCGCTGACCCCGTTTCTTTTGCCTCTCTTACAGACATTAACGACATCATTAACGCACCTGTATTTGAAAATTTTTACCCGCGGCTCCACCAAGAGGTGCCACTCGTTCCGCACATCAAACGAAAACGCGACAATGACCAAATCGCAACACAGGAACATTTCGCAAGTGTTGAAGGCGCCCTTATAAAAGACCTATTAGATACAGATTTAGAAAATAAGACTGTCGCAATTGACCACCCTAAAATACGCGAAACATTAGCGAAAAGCGGTTTAGATTTGCGTATCGTTGACGGTGAACGAATTATCAGAAAAATCAGATTGCAAAAGACCGCTGCTGAACTCGAATTGGCGCGCTATGCGATTAAGACAAATGCGATGGCGACCAGAAATGCCGTCTCTTCCATACGTGCTGGCGCAAGCCTTCAGGATATCCGAACAGAATTTTCTCGGCATTGCGGCGCAAACCTATCCCGTCCAGTTTGGATGGTTATCGATTCAATTGTTCCCGAACTCATTCCTGGAGAAATTCAAGAAGGACGCACACTTATGATAGACTGCGTAAGTGAGTTCCAAGGTTATCATGGCGATTTTGGGCGAACGGTCTGCGTCGGCGATCCAACGCGGCAAATGCAGAGCATTGTCAATGCACTTTCAGACACTTGGGACCGGCTCATGCCTATGCTGAAAGTTGGCACAAAATATTCCGAAATTTATGCGGTAAGCACGAAACTATTTGCGGAAACAGGCATTGATGCTGGCTTTGCCATCAACCCGCATGGCGTCGGACTTCAGCACACGGATGAACCAAGTAAGTCAGATTTCGGATTATGGGAGAAAGACGATATTGAGCTCGTCGAGAATATGATTTTAAGCATCGACATGCCTTTGCTCGACAATGGACTTGGCGGAACAGCCCATTTGGAAGACTTAGTTCTAATCGGTAAAGACGGCCCAGAGCTTCTCAATAGCAGCGACGATAGGTTTATCGTCGTCTGATTGAGAACAGACTTATTTCACTAAATAATAGGCGGTAACATCTGCGGGTTTGTGACCCATATTTTATTGGTTTTTTCCAAATGCAAACGCCAATGGTTTTCCGCCCCATCGACATCACCCTTTTCAATATAGGCTATCAAACGAAAGAAGGATTTAATACCAACCTTAGAGCGCTTACGTTGTTCCTCGGATGTAAAAGGACGTAATGAGAGATGTCGGATTTGATGTTCTTTTAGAATATCATTTAGCAGCTCCACTAAGAAATGGAGGGCTTGATTTCCGCCAACTTCAACGAGGACGCGGTGAAATTCAGTCAAACCCACAGTCACCGCTTCATGATCTTCGGCATCATTCAATTGTTCCAAACGCTGTGCTTCCTGCCTTAGCCGCTCTAAGACTTCTTTAGGACGCTTCTCAGCAAGGCGTCTTACCACGAATGGTTCGATGGCTAAGCGCGCATCATAAATTTCTGCAATCGTCATGTTTTTTGCCCGCATGACGTAACTTGCGTAGCGTGAAACGCTCTCAATTTTAGGCTCGTGTACAGTCGCACCTGAACGAGACCCACGAGACACACTTATGAGTTTTTCTGTTTCCAACACCCGAAAGGCTTCTCTTAATGTCGGCCTCGAAATTCCAAAAGCCTCCAATAATTGCGCTTCAGCTGGTAGCGAGTCTCCTTCTTTAAGTTCTCCATTTAAAATACGATTCCGAATTGTCTCTGCAACTAATTCGGCCACTTTCGGCACTCGGATTTTTCCGCCCGTCATCTTCGGAGTGACTTGAACAGGTTCGAAACTCACGGCAGGATTTAAAACTGTTTCTTTCATGTCGTTACCCGCCCATTAAACTGAAACATTTTAAAATCCTACTTCCGCATTCATGACCATTTGACCATCTGGCCCCATGATAGCAAGCTCAAAGCCCTCGTTAATTGGCTTTGCGGCTAAATGGATGTCTTGACCACAAAAAGCGGGAGACCGCCCTCGGAATGAAAATTTCTTCAAAGACTGACCGTCCGATAATTGCGTCGCAAATCGAAGTAAGAGGGAAGCCATTAAAGGTCCGTGGACAACCAGAGCCGGATAGCCTTCAACTTCGCGCGCATAGGCTTCGTCATAATGTATGCGGTGCGTATTAAATGTCAGGGCGGAAAAGCGAAAAAGAAGAGCTGTGTTTGGCGTCAATGTTTCAACATTTTCCCAGTCAGATAAATCAACATCTATCGCTTGGGGCAGGACGCCTTTCTGACTTGAGGGTTCACGGTACACAATCGTTTGTTTTTCTTGGACCGCATCAACCCCATTCGCCTGAGTCAAATGCTCAACCTCAACAAAAAGCAGCTTGCCTGACCGGCCTGATTTCTCAGTGACGTTTGCTATTGTTGAATGACGATCAATTTTTGATCCTACGGAGATAGGACTAAGAAAAATGACATCACTCGCAGCCCACATACGCCGAGGCAATGGGCTTGGCGGTAAAAAATTACCCGTTTTAGGGTGACCATCTTCACCGAGAGCGTCCATGTTAGCAGTCGGCAGACATGTGCACCAATGAAGCCCATATGGCACGCCATCTTTAGGCGCCACTTGACCAATGACAGCCTTGTATCGCTCGACAAGAGACGCCGTCACAATATCAGTGTGGCTCTCCGTATTCCCAATCCATTTTTGTAGATTTTCAACCATTTATACGA
>CAYWSI010000211.1:0-3226 GCA_964460585.1 uncultured Algimonas sp. | reverse complement strand
CTCGCGAAAGTTCTGAAGGTCCTCGAGGGCATTCAGTCTGATTTCAACGGCACGGCAACAGGCGGTAAAAAAGTCTCTATGGCTGACTTGATTGTACTTGGCGGAACAGTCGCTGTTGCCTCGGCGGCAGCCTCGGCGGGTCACAATATCACGGTTGATTTCGTACCGGGCCGTATGGATGCCTCGCAAGAGCAGACAGACGTCGAATCTTATGCCGTGTTAGAACCAGAAGCAGATGGTTTCCGGAATTACCGCAAGGCCGAATACTCTATCCCTGCTGAAGCTCAGCTTATCGACAAAGCGCAATTGCTCGGCTTAACAGCGCCTGAAATGACAGTCCTTGTGGGCGGTCTTCGCGTTCTCGGCGCGAATACAGGCGGCTCGAAAGACGGCGTCTTCACAAAGCGCGTTGGACAGCTCACGAATGACTTCTTCACAAACCTCATTGATATGGGAATCGTGTGGGAAAAAGCCGATGCAACAGAGCAGCGTTTCATCGGTAAAGACCGGAAAACAGGGAAGCAAAAATGGACCGGCACACGTGTCGACCTTGTTTTTGGATCGAACTCTGTACTTCGTGCTCAATCTGAGATATACGCACAGTCAGACAACGAGGCGCGTTTCGTTACAGATTTTGCAAAAGCTTGGACAAAGGTCATGAATAATGATCGGTTTGACCTGAGCCGTACACCAAACGCCTAAAAGAATACGGCTGGAGTTCCTCCCCTTAATCCAGCCGTTGACGCTCCAACCCTTAGAGCGTCATGCGCCCTGAAGCGCGGTATCTCTTCCTCTCCCCGAGCATAGAGATACCGCGCTTTTTTTATTGGTGATGACTACAATGTCTGTACGGCATTTCGACGGCTATATCGCATCAATATGGCTTTACGGAAATACGGCAGTGGACGCTCGAAAATTGCTGCAAAACCATAGCAAATCAGACAGACGATGCTTAAAAGCAATATGTCATCCAAGACCCAAATTCCTGTGCTAGGCATAATCGCACCGCCCCATTGCAAGACTGGGTAATGCACAAGATAGAGCGAGAAACTGCCGCCAGCTAACCATTTCACTGCAGCTTGCCAATGAAAATCTGTCACTCGGCCAGATAGCAAAATGGACACACCAAAAAGATGTAGCGTAAATAAAGCGCCAATAAGAGCATTCCATATAAATTCATCGGAAAAGCCGAGCTTAGCAAATTGCTCAGGCCCTATTAAAACATAGGTCAAAACTCTAAGCGTTTCGGGTAATCCCATCATCTGGCACAAAATATAGATGAAGATGGGCGTAACTATCATCAGCTTCACCATCAGAGCGGAATAACGGCGAAAATCTGCACGTGATAACACTATGTAAAGACCAACGCCCATGAACCAGGCTGGTGCCAACAACCAAATTTTCAATCCAAAAATCAAAGCGCATAGGCCTAAAGCCAACCAACGCAGGAGACCACTCAAATAGAGAAATATTCCGAAGGCGATATAATAGGCCGCTTCATAACTAAGGGACCAGTACGGGCCATTACTTCCAAGCCGCAGCGTATCGCCCGCCCAGTGGCTAGAAAATGTCAGTCCTCGCCACCAATATTCCAATGCGCCAACGGCGTTATAATAAGGCGTATCCAGGTAAAACTCTGGGTTTACCTTTACCCCCCACCCATCGAACACCAAAGCCAAAGCCAGTGCAGGTATGGCAACAGACCACAAACGCGTTAGCCGAGAAAATGCAAACGGTCCTGCTGTCTTGTCTTTCTGTGTGGCTGCAAAGGTGATGACAAAGCCTGACAGAACAAAGAATAAAACAACCGCATCACTGCCAAGATTTAATTCACGAATGAAACTATATTGGCCATCCGTAAACCGCGTATAAGCAAAATGAGAAAGCAGAACGACAAAGGCCGCACCGAAACGCAATAAATCAAGATAGCCTGAAAGCCCGCGTGTTATGACTGGCCGAGACCCCATTAGCTACTCTTTTCAGGGAGCGTCCCTGTTCCCGAGGATTTAAGATAGGCTGCAGCCTCATAAAACGGTCCAATAAGGGCATCTGTAGCGGTCGGGTGGGGTTGTTCAATTCGCTTGCCATCTTCCGTAGATAATCCAAATTCTAATATTTCCATTGTTTCCGGCACATAAAGCGTACCAAAGGCCCAGTCCCAGACAGCAAAAATCTCTCCATAATTTTTATGCCAATGCTTACGAGCTAAACTATGATGGATTTGATGTTGCGCGGGTGAAATAAAAATGCGTGACCAAAATTTTCCATATGAAATCCAGACATGGGAATGGCGGAAATTCGCACCTAAAACGTTAAACGCAAGGACCATGACAGTTACCCCGCCAATCAAGGCCAACGATATCTGGCCAAAAAAGAAAGCCAAGACCAGTCCTTGAACAATTGCGAGAACAATCGTTCGAACAAAAAGACTAATCACATTATAGACAGGATGTTTGCGATAGACCGTTATCGGGCTCATGACTTCGGCGCTATGGTGGACGGCATGAAATGGCCAGATCAACTTAATCTCATGATGCCCGCGGTGTATCCAATAAACACAAAAGTCAGAGACAATCGTTATTATAAGTGTCATTGCTAAAACACCCAAGAGTCCGGGGTCACTGCTTGCCTTACCAAAGGTTTGCGTAATTGCGTAGATAATTAAAATACGAAGCGTAGCGAATTTTATAAATCCCGTTAGCTTAATAAGAATACCCACCAAAAAGAGTTTAACATCTGTCTTAGTGGAAGCATTGGCGTAAATTTCGCGCGGGATTAACCAGCCCCAAAACCTCGTTTGGACATTCTGAAAACGGTAGATGATCCACCCAAGTGGAATCATCGCCAGCAGATAAAGCGGATTTAAGCGAGAGGATAACCCAAAAGCGGATTCACCAACATACCGTATAGACTGGTCTAAAATGTCAAAAACTGCGCTCAAACTTACACCCAAAAAATAATAAGGCCCAAGTCATAGACGAAAAGGATTGAAAAGCTATAAAGTTGAAGATGCCTTTGCGGCAGCTAGATAGCCTTGCTATATTAAATAGTGCGGAAGAAACACGTGAACACGCGAAAAACCTTCGCCCACTCCTCACAGAAACATTCAATCGGGCACCAATCATTATCGCAGGATATAGCGGTAAATCAGATGCCGTCTTTGAGGTTATCTGAGAATTAAGAAATAAATATTTCCCTTGATTTTTTATTGATAAACGATATATAT
>CAYWSI010000210.1:0-3238 GCA_964460585.1 uncultured Algimonas sp. | reverse complement strand
CGAGTGCGTCAATCACGAAGCGCGGAACGTCAAATGCAAGACAGGGGCCGAAAGTGAAGTGACTTGCTTTGCAGACACGCGGATAGGCTGGCTGCAGGCACGAAACTCTAGTTTCAGTTTAATGCAGCTCGAAAGCTAGATATTAAGGACTGTCCGCGCGGCATAGACCACGATGGTCTACCAAGGGTTAGTCTATTGTTTTAATTTACGCAGACTACGACATGTATTTGTTTGAAAAACAAATGCACACCCCGCATTTCGCTTACGCGAATTGCTTGGCCGCGCGGCGATGGTTTTTGATGCAGCGGCCAGTCATAATCCCCACACGTCATGCCATTAGACAAGGTGGTCGGCTCTCACTCCAAAAGCCCCGGCACCTCCCAAGTTCTCACACTTAGGCACTCAGACCCATCGTCCTCCAGACGGCAAGCGAGGCCTCACCTGTCCTATGTCTGAAAGAACCCATTTAATATGCAGGGCAAAATGGAATGTGAGGATTAAGTTTTTTGAATTTTTTGTAAGGGATTGAAAAGAGAGACTATTCTTTGAGATGCCTTCTATTTGAAATGAGGATAACCATCCTACAAACAAAAAGACCCCATGCGTGATGCACGGGGCCATTCTTTTAGAGTATTCGAATAATTTAATTCGTCACGCGCAGCGGAGAAATCTCATTGGCGAGTCGTTCGAAGATCCCATTCAAATCACCCGTTCTAGCATCGATATATTGGGCTGGTATGGTCGCGCAATTTTCTAGAGGGGTCTTTACTGAGTCGTTGGCGAGATTGAATCCAATTGTGAAGATATCAATGTCATTTGTTTTGGCTCTCCCACATGCAGTATCAAATGCTAGACGTGTGTCTCTAGTGGGTATCAGAGTCCTGCCATTTCTAAAATCACGAGTATCAACAGGTACGGCATTTCCACTTTCTAAGCCTTCTTCCGTCAATTGATGTTGTGCGGTGATTCCGCCATCAGTCATGAAAATAAGGACTTTTTTCGTTTGAGAGTTTTGAGTCGCAGGCGTGTTGGGTAAGGCACCTGGAAACCTACCTCTCCAGGCAGGGTTCAATGTCTCGATTCCCCAAGCCATGCCATGATCAGAGCCTGTCCCGTCGGAGAGGGTCAGGGCGTCAATTCTGTCCAGAAGCAAGTTTTTCTCATCGGTAAGGGGAATTAATTCGTTTCCGCTTATTGGACACCATGGGTTGCGTCGAGAGTAAGAAGAAAAGTCAGGGGTTACCATATAGGTGCCATCAGGACTTATACCATCTCTAGTGTCTTCGAGATCATACTCGAAACATTGGTTCCATTCTTGGTCGATCCAATGTTGAGAATAATCTTCTAAGTCTTCAAGAGGCGTGTCCAATAGTGTCGATAGCTCTACCGGGACACGGACAGTTCCGCCAAAGGGTACGAGTGAAATTGCAATTCTTTCATTTAAACCTTCATCGTCAAGGAGCTGCTCAACAAATAATGTTGCCGCGGCTTTGGCTTCTGTAATGCGGGCGCCATTCATTGAGGACGAGATATCTAGGACTAAAGCAATCTCAACATCTTCAATCCCTTTTTCGGCTGACGTAGACAAGGAAATTGATTCTGGACCGCCTAAGTGTTGAAGCAAAACAAGATCATGTGGAACGGTAAGCTGCGCGGTCAATTGTAATGTACCGTCAACCTCAACAATTTCGATGGAGCTTCTGAATTTCAAGTCTTCACCCGTGGAGAGTCTATTTAGGGTTTGAACATGGTCTGCGAAAACAGCCTCTCTTTCCTCAATCGTTCCGTTAAATTGCAGCGCAGCCAGGGCTGCAGCATCGGTTAAATATTGGACGTGTTGCTTGTTTTTATTTAAGATCATTAAGTCAAAAACAGCGCCAATAAGCGTTAGAATCGCAACAAAACTTACGCCAAACATGATGCTGACATTGCCATCGGTTTCAGATTTAAACTGGTTAAATATATTACGCAGTTTCATCACACACCCGTTTCAATCGGCTATTGCGGTGGCAATAGACCTATAACTTTCGCAATACGTTTAACGTGATGATGTTTTGATTTGGTTCGGAATTAGGGTTAACAAACGCTAAAATTCTAACTAAAATTATGGCTTCGGCGGCTTGAGAGTTAAAGTTTCCGTGAGTTTCGGCAGGCGTCATAAACATGGCAATCTGTACTATGGTCATTAATCATGCCGACGGCTTGCATGAAAGCGTAGAGGATAACGGGGCCGACAAATTTAAACCCGCGCTTTTTTAAATCTTTCGACAGAGCTTCGGATTCGACAGATTTGACAGGCGCATCTTTAAATTTTTTCCACTCGTTCTGAATGGGCGCGCCGCCAACAAACTCCCAAAGATAGTCTGAGAAGTCGATGCCATTGCGGCGCATTTCAATATATTTTTGCGCATTATTGATGGTGGCATCTATTTTGAGCTTAGAGCGAATAATGCCCGGATTATCGAGCAAGCGCGCGCGGTCAACATTCGTATAATGGGCGACAATATCAGGATCAAAACCATCATAAGCTTTGAGCATATTATCGCGTTTACGCAGAATGGTAATCCAAGACAGCCCCGCTTGCTGCCCGTCCTGAATGAGTTTGGAAAACAGCGCCTTTGGGTCGCGAATTGGGCGGCCCCATTCTGTGTCATGATAATAGCAATAAAGCCGGTCATTCGGCGGCACCCAACCGCATCGCGTCACATCGGGATGGTCGTAATCGGCGGGGACTTGGGTTTGAATATTCACAGATATTTCTCCATCCCGATATTGGCGCGGTCATAAACGGGGTGCGGGCCTTCATGGTTTACCGTCCAGCCATTGCGCGCATAAAGCCGAAGCGCGGCGGCGTTTTTCGTATTAGACAGCAGGAAGAGATAATCGAGGCCGAGCGTCTCTTTGGCAAAAGTCTCAACTGCCGTCATAATTTCCTGACCAATACCGTTGCCACGAAAGGCAGTGTCCACGGCCATCTTCGTTAGCTCATATCGTCCGTCTTCATGTTTTTTGAGCGCGCAGGCCCCCGCGACCTTTCCATCAATATGGGCAGAAAAAACATGATTGCCATTTTGCGTGTAAATCTCAGGATGGGCGACCATAAGTTTGTCGCTCTCTTCAAGGTAATGCAGCTCTGCAATCCATTCGGCATTGAGCGCGGCAAAGCGGGGCAGGGCAGTCGGATCATTTCGGCGTATGGTGACGGGATTATACATGAGGTGGGTTTAACCTCAGTGAT
>CAYWSI010000209.1:0-3276 GCA_964460585.1 uncultured Algimonas sp. | reverse complement strand
CGCGGACAATGGTTTCAATATGCAATCGCGCGGGGCTGCCCTCGACAAGTTTCGCAAGGGTCTTTGAGCCGCATTGCACGAGATAACCCACGCCGCCGCAATCGATAATCGCTTCACCCGTGCCTGCCATGAGGCAAACGCCGCTCACCAACCCAATCATGAGACGGCCTGCGGCAGAATAGAGGAATCAAAACAAAAAATCATAAGCATTGTCTAGGGCCTCCTCGGGGAAAGGCAAATCTCTCTTTGTTAAGCTTTATTAGCAACTCGTTAACCTGCCGGACTTAAATTAGAGCATGCGCAAATTTATCAAAAATACAAAAGTGAGTCTGATTAGCGGGATTAGCATCCTGGCTGTCACAGCCTGTACACAGTCTCAGCATACATCGGCTTATAATCAGACTGGACATGGCTACGAGAATGCAGCCTATGGATATGATTATGTCTCTGGCCAGTCTAACTCTAACACAACTTATAAATCGCGTTATGGCGATGAATTGAGAGGGTCTTGCGAAGTTGTCATTGAAACGTGCGAGACGGTAGCCTTTGTTCCTGTCTATCCCGTTTATCAAATCATCACGCCGACCTTCGGAAAAGTGCCTGACGTTCAACCTGTCGAAGTTCCGACAATCCCGCTTCCAGAGCCTGAACCCGTCACCATTGAATTTTACGAACCTGAACCCGAAGCGCCTGTTTACGAACCACCTGTATATGAGCCTGCGCCTCCCGTTTATGAGCCCGTCACGAATTACTGGCCCGAACCGGATACTCCGGTTGAAACCTGGGAACCTCTCCGGAAGTAAATCCCTAACCTGCACGGCGCGTCAATTGCACATGTGTCACCGCATGATTACCGTGAGTTATAGCAATCGCTAATGCATCCGCCGCATCGCCAGCCGTACAATTTGCGCCGATAAGCAAAAGATTGACCATATGGGCCACTTGCGCTTTGTCAGCAGCGCCGGTTCCAACAACTGATTTCTTTACAAGCCGCGCCGCATATTCACCCACATTCAAACCATTGCTCGTCGCGGCCAAGATGCAAGCGGCGCGGGCCTGCCCAAGCTTCAAAGCGCTCATGGCATTATTTTTCATAAAGGCCTCTTCAACGCCGGCTTCAGACGGTCTGTAGTCGGCAATCAGACCATTTAAGCTCTCAAAGATAAAATGTAGACGGGACGCTAAGGGTTCTTTTTTGGGTGGCCTTATAACCCCATGCGCAACATGAGTAATTTTATTCCCCACCTTATCAATCACGCCCCAACCACACGCGACAAGTGAGGGATCGATCCCGATGATACGTGTAGTAGACATAAAAGAACGTTACGTGAACAAAACCTATTTGCCAAGGATTGTTTTATTTTTCTTCCCCAGCCTATTTAAACGACACAATCAGACTGACGGCAGGCACCTCACGTTTCCGTGACCAAATCTCACAAATCGCGCACCTATAGTTGTTTTGCATAAATAGGCCGTCCCCAACACAAAGCACTCACATCAGAGATTCCTTTGATGTGAAAGACAAAAAATAAGGCACTCTATTTTGTTGTGCTTTATCCTTTTCCGGCCTGTTATTATCCCCTTAGTGACAGGCTGGATTTTTTTTAGCCCACAGATTTCACCGCCTCATAATTCTGAGACCTTTTTTTCAAAAGGTGGCAACTTTCTGTCTCGCGAAATTGAAAATCTCGAAACTGAGCAACATCTCACAGAATCGAGAATAAACTTCACCAAAGTTACACCGTCACTTGTTTTGCAAGTGAAGGCTTTTTGGAAGAGAGAGATTTTACCGTCATTGTGCCCCTTTGACGTTAGACGCTACGGTTCTAGCGCCCCAGAATCGTAGCGTCGCTCATTACCCCGACCTGTCTTATCCTCAGAAGACGGAGTCGGGTTCTCATCTCCACACCCTAAAATTCTCACGCTTTCGAGAGTGAATCTCACGCAATTTACACCGTCACTTGTTTTGTGTGTGAGAGCTTTTTGCGCGATATAATGATCAACGTCATTACCTCCCCTTCCTGACGTTAACACTATGATTAACGTCTTTGATCCCCTTCCTGACGTTGAACACTATGGTTGAAGCGCTTCAAATAAGTCGCCTCAATTCTTACACACCCGACCAGTCTTTTCCCTTGAGACTTGGTCGGGTTTTTCTTTGGCGATTGGTCATCCCTCTATTCATGTAACACTCAGCTATATGTCCAACCTTGGCCACATTTGGACCCTTTCGCCGCAATCCTTGCCACATTACGAAAAAATTGCCCTAAAATCAGCACAGCGGCGTCTAATCCCTGCCCTTTCTGCCCTGCATATAGGTTTCATCAACACAATTGAGAGGGCTTTGACCAATGACTAAACTTTTAAAAACCGCCGCAATCGCCGCTTTAATCACAGGCTTTGCAAACACAGCACAGGCCGGATCACCCTATGCGTTTCAAACTGATGCTGAACTCGCAATGGTAGAACCTGCAAAATTAATCACGCCGCCTACGGACTCCACAGACGTTCGCGAACTCGCGTCTTTGGACCAAGATCCTTTGTCCGAAACTTCACGTATTGCCGTTGCACGCGTTGATGGCGGCCGTCTTATTCCAACACCATATGGCGAAGAATTTGACTGGAAATTACTCGACAAGCGTGTCGACCATAATATCGAAGTCATGAATGCAGGTGACTATCTTAAATATATTCCAGAGATTCCATTCGACGGCATTGATACGGATAATAAGATTGACGAAATCCGCTTAACTGCCGCCAATGAGGGTTATTCTCACGTCATCCTCTACGGCATGGGTACAGATGCCTATTGGTCCAGCTTTGGCGGAAAAGCCTTAGTCGAGACTGGACTGACTGTTCACGACGATTGCGACAGCTGGAAAGCTGCCAAGGCTAAAGCGCTGCTTGTCGATACACATACAGGCGAAGTTCTCGGCGCAGCAAAGGCTGACGATATCACGCATAATATCGGCCTTCTTGCCGATGATATGGAGCGCGTCTTGAATAAGCTGACCTAGAGTTCGCCTCAACATTAAAACCGCCGGACACCTCAACCGCCTTCCCCAAAGGCACTCCCAGTTCGGCGGACAGCAGGCGCGGGCCTCTCTCCCCCGCGCCTGCATTTTTATACCCAGCTTTCATGTGGACAAAATTGTATAACACCTCTAGTGACGTATTTAGGATATTATTCCTATTCGAATTTAATGACTTCACGTCAAAAGAGAGTCACACAGCCTTATGGTATTTGTCGCAGATAATGATTCAATGGCTGGTTCT
>CAYWSI010000208.1:0-3383 GCA_964460585.1 uncultured Algimonas sp. | reverse complement strand
CAGGAATGAAATCGGCGACTTGCTCATAGAGGTGGTCTGTCGCGGCTTTGACTTCATCATTATACTCAAGGCCTTTGGGCATGCCATTGAGGTCTTTGCCGGGAACAGCGCAGACGCCGTTCTCGACCTCTAGAGTTTGGCCAATCCAACGACCATTTTCCCAATTGATAAGTTCCTTGCCCAAAATAGGTCTCCAATTTGATTAGCTTCGAGCGCTATATAGGGTGCATTCGTTCAAGGGCCAATGAAAACCCGCGTTTTATATCTAAAGGTTTTCGAGCCGACAGCTTATATTCATGCTACCCGCCGGACAAACACCGCGCCTGCGCTATAACCCGCGCCGAAGGAGCAAATCAGGCCTGTTTCGCCGTCCTCAAAATCATCACTGTATTTATGGAAGGCGATGATGGAGCCTGCTGAACTTGTGTTCGCATATTCGTCTAGGACGACGGGGGCCTGTTCAATTTCGACATCTTTGCCGAGGACTTTTTTGGCGATGAGCACATTCATGTTCAAATTCGCCTGATGGAGCCACATGCGTTTGAGCGTGTTGGGGTCAAGGCCATGTTTCGCGGCTTCATCATTGATGAGCTTGGCCACCATAGGCACGACTTCTTTAAAGACGCTACGGCCGTTTTGGACGAAGAGCTTATCCGTTAGGCCCATCTTCCCGCGTTTGCCGTGGAGTCCATCATCTTCGGGTGCCGTACGATTGAGAAAGCCAAAATTATTACGGATATTATTCGAAAATTGTGTGACGAGTTTTGAGCCGATAATTTCCCAATGCTGTTTAGGTGCAATGGAAATATCTTCTACGAGAAGCGCCGTTGCAACATCCCCGAAAATGAAATGGGCATCGCGGTCTTTCAGGTTCAAATGCGCTGTGCAAATTTCAGGATTTACGACGAGGACGGATTTGGCTTGCCCGCCTGCGATTAATCCGCGCGCGGTTTCTATACCGAAAGTCGCGCTGGAACAGGCGACATTCATATCGAAGGCAAACCCAGATGTGCCCAGTAAGGATTGTACTTCGACGGCAATGGCGGGATAGCCGCGTTGTAGGTTAGAACAGGCGACAATAACCGCACCGACATCTTCCGGACTCCGGCCCGCTGTTTCCAGCGCTTGCTTCGCAGCTTTAACTGCCATTTCGGCGAGCACAGAGGGTTCTTCATTAGAACGAGCCGGGATACGCGGCGCCATGATTTCGGGGTCGAGCATGGGCTCTTTCGACATGACAAAGCGAGATTTAATACCAGAGGCTTTCTCGATAAAGGCCGCATTGGAGTAGGTGAGTGCCTCTTTTTCGCCGCTCTCAATCTCGGCGGCATTTTCCGCATTCCATTTATCGACATAGGCGTTAAAGGCCTCGACCAATTCTTCGTTGGATACAGAGTCTTTCGGAGTCCAAAGACCCGTCGCAGAAATAACAGCCGTCACCTTAACCCTCTTCGTATACTTATCGTCTCATTGCTATGCCGAACTAGGCAGGCAGTCTCAAGCCTTGAATGAGGTGAAAGGTGTGATGAGGGCGGGTTTAAGGTCTGGAAATACCTCGACCAACTACGATGTGGGGCAAAGCCAGTCGAGGTATCCAGCAGGCAAACGCCTGATTTTGGAAATCTATCGTCAAAATTTGACGAACAAAGTCATGATTAGATTTTATAGTTAAGAGACCTCTAGCCCTAAAAAGTTCGTCTCGCTGTCAGTATTGGTTTGGACATGGTTGAGACCTGTAATCTTGATAAGGTCTCTGAAAACAGAATAGACGATAAGATCTTTTCGGTCTGCTTGTATCGGAGTAGATTCAAAGTCGGGCGTGTCCAATCTCCACATCGCCAATTTATAAAGCAGCTCTTCATAGGTCGTCGCCCGTGACTGGCAGGCTGTTTTGGCGACTTGATCTTGGGCATCAATGATTTCATCGAGATTGCGTTCGGTGTCGGACGTAAGATCTGACGAAGCAGTTTGACCTTCTGATATAGTTTTTAGGCTTTTTTCCAAATCCATCCAGAGCGTGAAAAGCGCTCTTTGAATTGATTGGCCTTTAACACCAGTGGCATGAAATTTATTTATTGTATTATCTGTATATTCGATTGCGGAATGCATTAATTTAATCTCCCAAAATACGGACAGTCTTTTGACTGCCCACCCCTTGGTCAGATCCTTACCCACAATGGATAACCATATCGAATTAGGTGAATCTGTTCGCGTATCAGCGCAATAGTTGAAAACTACTATAAAGTGTATAATATCATAAAATAGTTGGAAACTACCATAAAGTATATAATATCATAAAATAGTTAGAAACTACCATAAGGTGTGTTTTTTACTAGCCATGCCCTTTTGGATGCCTTAACAGGCTCCAGATTCCCCACGATCAAACGTCAGTATGATTTCCCACGGTCATAATTAACCCTACAAAATGACGAGTGCGGGAAAAAATGATAAAAAACACTTCGAATGATCTCGAAAAATTAGCTAACAAAGACCTAAAACCTAGTCCATCAGCATGGGTGAAAAATGAGCTGAGTCGTGCAAAAAATCTCTCTGATATTTCGGATTTGATCAATTTTGCGAATGAACGCCAAACCTATCAGATTGTGCATTTGGGTATTTGTAGTTTGGATGGTGTTTCAGTCAAAGACACGATCTACTCTTGCTCAATTTCGGACACAGGCTTGTCTCTTGCCGATTTTCCAGAGGATTTGAAATGGAATATCTGTCAAGAAGCTGAATACCTACTTAGACCCTTTGATTTGCTAACGCATGAATTCGAAACGGTAGATTCACATCTCTTTGCGGATGTTCGAAAATTAGCGCTTATGTCTGGGCTAAAACAACTCATGATTATTCCAATGAAGGTCAAAAATACGACCTCTGTTTTAACGGTTAATTTCTCGCTAGGTGATTTCGAAGAGCATGCGAGTGTGGTTCTACCTCGGGCATATCAATTCCTAGTCACCGTTTTTGATAGGTTTCCAAAACTCTTGTCTTGGCCAAAACCCGGGAAATTGACGCGAAGAGAAGTAGAAATTTTAACGCTGTCGGCACAGGGATTCACGGAAGCCTGCATCGCAGAAATATGCGGCATCAGCATCAATACCGTTCGTAACCATGTCGAAAATAGCAAAGTAAAGTTAAATGCGAGAAACAAACTTCATGCGGTAATGATTGCTGCCGAAACCCATGAAATTGAGCCTATTTTGGACGCTGAGTCACTGGATAAGACGGGATAGGAGACGTCTACCTATCTTTGGGTGCGTTCCGCAATCTATCCAACACGCCTTGCAAAATATATCCTGCGGCGAGTTTATCGACATTCTCCGCGCGTTTTTTGCGGCTCATATCCGCATCAATCATGCTGCGGGTGACGGCCATGG
>CAYWSI010000207.1:0-3428 GCA_964460585.1 uncultured Algimonas sp. | reverse complement strand
CCATAGCCGACCTTTGACAAAACAGGCGTTTTGGCAATTTTGCCTGCCAATTTCATCGAGGTGTTGATGATGTCTTTTTTAGTCTTCTCACCTCTAACAACCTCCAGCAGCTTCATAACATTGGCTGGAGAGAAGAAGTGCAAGCCAACAACCTCTTCAGGCCGGCTAGTTGCTGCGGCAATTTCATCGATATCTAGATAAGAGGTATTCGACGCTAAAATTGCACCCGTTTTTGCTATCTTGTCTAACTTACCAAACACATCCTTTTTAATTGGCATGGTTTCGAAAACGGCTTCAATAATCAAATCTGCTTCTGACAAGTCGTCATAATCCGTTGACGGCGAAATGAGAGCCATGCGTTCATCGACCTGCTTGTCCGTTATGCGTCCTCGCTTTGCTGAGGTTTCATAATTGCGGCGAATAACGGAAAGTCCGCGCTGCAGCGCTTCATCCGTTTGTTCTATAAGTGTGACAGGCAGTCCGATATTGAGGAAGTTCATGGCAATACCACCGCCCATAGTGCCTGCTCCTATAACACCTACGGAGCCTATATCTCTGATCGGCGTATCCTTGGCCACATCTGGCACCTTATTGACAGCCCGCTCAGAGAAAAACACATAACGCTGCGCATTGGCCGAATCTGACCCTTGAAGTTCAGAAAATAATTCTCGTTCTCGGCGTTTACCTTCATCATAAGGTAATTCAACAGCGGCTTGGATAGCTTTTATAATATTTTCCGGTGCGGCAAAACCTCGAAATTTTCGGGTATTTTTCTTACGGAAATCGTTGAAAACCTCTTCATTGCCTCGATAGGATTCAACCAAATCCTGCCTGTCTCGCACGCGCATCACTGGCATTTTTTCATCGATAACTCGCCTCGCAAAGGCGATGGCTTCCTCGCGTAGATCTCCAGTCGAAATAAGGGAGTCAATAACGCCATATTCTAGGGCTTGTTTAGCGGATATGGGTCGACCCGATGTTATTAAATCAAGTGCTACCGGCACACCCACGAGGCGCGGCAATCTCTGCGTGCCGCCAGCTCCGGGCAAAATGCCAAGTTTGACTTCAGGCAATCCTACCTTTGCTGTGGCAACAGCCACTCTAAAATTACAATGCAAAGCCAGCTCCAGCCCGCCGCCCAATGCCGTTCCATGAATAGCTGCGATAACAGGCTTATCGCCCGCCTCTATTGTCTCAAGAACTTCAGATAATCCGGGCGACATAGGCGGCTTACCAAACTCCTTAATATCTGCACCCGCGAAAAAAGTCCTTCCTTCGCAGATAATAACAACCGCCTGTACATCATCATTAGACCAAGCTTGTTCCATGCCTGAGACAAGAGCTTTGCGCACGTGGATACTCAGCGCGTTTACGGGCGGAGAATTTATCTCAATAACACCAACGCCGTTTGTGACCGAAAAATTCGAGACATTATTCATGTCAAACTCCAAGACTTAGAAAGAGGCTAGCGCGGTGCCATGCGAATTGCGCCGTCAAGCCGAATGGTTTGCCCGTTGAAATATGTATTACGAATAAGCGTTTCAACAAGGTCAGCATATTCGTCAGGTTGCCCCATACGCTTCGGAAATGGAACAGACGCATTCAGACTATCCCGAATTTTTGCATCTAATCGCGCCAATGGTGGCGTCGCAAATATACCGGGCAGGATTGTATTGACCCGAATGCCCTCATTCGCCAAATCCCGCGCGATTGTTAAGGTCATACCACAAATACCGCCTTTACCCGCGGAATAAGCGACTTGCCCAACTTGACCTTCAACAGCAGCAACAGAGGCTGTATTCACAATCACGCCCCGCTCGCCATCTTCTACAGGCTCCAACGTCATCATTCCTGCGGCCGACGCGGTAATCATTCGAAAGGTCCCAATGAGATTGAGTTGAATGGATTGCTCAAAAAACTCCATAGAGTGACGTTTAATTTCACCTGTTTTACGGTCGCGTGAGACAGTTTTCATACCGCCGCCCTTGCCCGCACAATTTACAAGTATTCGCTCTTGTCCATTTGCTGCACGTGCTTTTGCGAAGCCTGCTTCTACGTCTTCCTCAGATGTTATATTTACGGGACAAAAAACGCAGCCAATGTCAGCGGCAGCTTTTTCACCGAGATCAGCATTTAGATCAAAAATAGCAACTTTAACGCCAGCCTTCGCGAGTCTCTTTGCTGTTGCGTAACCAAGACCAGAGGCTCCCCCAGTCACAACGGCCGACATTTCATGATAATTCTTCATGATACTTACCTATAACTCCATCTTCAGCCAATTGGCCTTAAGCGACCATATTTTTTAAACGTTGGGCAACGATAGACTCAGCGTCATTCATGATGTCATCCATTAGCTTTTGTACCGTTGGAATATCTTGAATCAACCCTTGCACCATCCCTGCCCAAAACATCCCACCAGATAAATCACCCGTTTGTAATACCTGCTTTCCAGCGGCCCCGCTTACCAAACTGGCAACATCTTCAAATTTTGCGTCTGGTTTCGAAAGGCGTTTTACAACTTCATCAGATATATCGCTCTTCCCAACGCGCGCCGTATTCCTGAAATTACGAAAAATTAGATTTGTTCCGCGCTCATCATTTTCTACATATTTCTGTTTTACATTATCGTGAATCGGCGCTTCTTGCGTTGCACAAAAGCGCGTTCCCATATTTATTCCATCAGCCCCAAGCGCCAGAGCTGCAACAAGGCCTCGGCCATCACCAAATCCGCCTGATGCTATCATTGGGATTTTTAGCTTATCCGCAGCAGCCGGTATTAAAATCAATCCAGGGATATCGTCTTCACCTGGATGGCCCGCGCATTCAAAGCCGTCTATCGATATTACATCGACGCCTTTTCTTTCGGCCGACAATGCATGACGGACAGAGGTGCACTTATGTATGATTTTGATGTCTGCAGCTTTAAAAATCTCCCAAACATTTCTGACTTCGGATGAGCCAGCGGTTTCTACGACTTCAATTCCGTTCTCTACGCAAACACGCGCATAGGCGGCATGATCCAAAGGTTTGATTGTTGGGAACACCGTTAGATTTACGCCAAACGGCTTATCCGTCATTTTACGGCATCTTTTGATTTCGTCTGACAAAGCTTGTGGTGAAGGTTGAGTTAGTGCCGTCAACATTCCAAATCCACCAGCATTTGAGACCGCTGAGGCAAGTTCAGCTACGCCAACATTCTGCAAACCACCTTGAACAATTGGACGTTCAATTTTTAAAAGCTCAGTTATGCGTGTCTTGAACATTTTTAGCCCTATGCAAAATTTTCAGCGCTCATCTTATATAACTTAGTTAGCTATGATTTGCGAGAGAAATAACTACTATTACCACTAGATGTACAAACAAGCTTCAGCAGTTACATTGGTTGCAAAATAGCTAATAGATAATTCGGCAAAACAATTTAATTTGCA
>CAYWSI010000206.1:0-3437 GCA_964460585.1 uncultured Algimonas sp. | reverse complement strand
AATTATTTCGGCAATGCCTGTATGTGGTGGGGGATATGGCTTGTGGCCTGCCAAGCGCCTTGGGGATGGGCCACGATTTTCGCGCCAATTATTATGACGCTGCTGCTCACCAAAGTCTCAGGCCGAGACTTGCTAGAGCGGGACATGGGCCGCCGGAAAACCTATCAAGAGTATATGGAGAGAACGAGCGGCTTTATTCCGAAGTTGCCGAAGAAAGGTTAGCCCCATCCGAAGCCTTACGGCTTCGGCGCTCCGTTGTAATTCATCCCCCGGATGAATTACGGGCACTATGCGTGCTTAAATATTCTGCGGCGTTCAACACTGCTCGGAATATTCATAGACTCCCGATATTTAGCCACCGTACGGCGGGCTATATCGATGCCTTGATCTCGCAGGAGCTGAACCATCTTATCGTCTGAGACAATCGTAGTGGCCGTTTCTTCGGAAATCAAAATTTTGATTTTATGACGGACAGCTTCCGCGGAATGCCCTTCCCCGCCATCAAGGCTCGGAATAGTCGCCGTGAAAAAGAATTTCAGCTCGAATAAGCCGCGCGGCGTATGCATATATTTGCCTGATGTCACGCGGCTGACCGTGCTTTCATGCATTTCAATCGCATCGGCGACATCGCGGAGTTTCAGCGGACGCAAATGATCAATCCCATAAGCAAAAAACGCGTCTTGTTGCTTCGCGATTTCAGAGCTGACTTTCAAAATTGTCCGCGCGCGTTGATCAAGTGATTTCACTAACCAACTCGCATCAGCGTGACATTCCGAAATGAAACTCCGCGCAGCTTCATCATCGCCGCCAGCCTTTATTATTTCATTGTAATAGCGCTTATTCACCAAGACGCGCGGCAAAGTATCAGCATTAAGTTCAACCGCCCAACCACCATTCGGCATTTCGCGAATATAGACATCCGGCTCAACGGCCCCTGCCATGGTCCCGCCATAGGCAAGGCCTGGTTTTGGTGAGAGCTTGCGAAGACGCCCGAGCATCTCTTTCAGCGCGTCAACCTTGACGCCGCATAATTTAGACAATTGAGACAAATCATGTTTGGCAAGCAGCTCCAAATTATCGAGGAGCATTTGCGTAGGCATGTCTAAAGCTTCCATCTCGCGGAGCTGCAGTCCCAAACATTCAGAAAGAGATGTCGCAAATAACCCGGTCGGTTCAAGCGTTTGCAATTGCAATAGAGTTGAGGAAACGCGCCCTTGCCCAACGCCAAGGTTTTCAGCGGCTTCTTCGGGGCTCATACGCAGATAACCTGCTTCATCAATTTGCCCGATGAGATATTCGGCGATGAGACGATCTTTTTCGTCAAATCTTAAATGGGCTAGCTGACTTTGGATGTGCTCGGTTAATGTAACTTCAGCCGCATTATTGGCCATTGCGTCATAATCGCCCGAACCAGAGAAACTCCCGCCGCTATTATTACGCGACCAATCAACAGAGCCGCCAACATCAGACGCCGTTGATTCTGGCGCAATAGCGTGATCTGGGGCGTCCATATCCGAAACGGCTGCGGCTGTGCTCACAGTATCCGCAGAACCATCTGTCGTCTCTGTCGTGGCTTCAACCGCCTCATTGCGGCGGTTTTCATCCCCTGTCCCGCGTTCAAGCAAAGGATTCTTTTCCAATTGCTCTTCGACAAAGGCCGATAGCTCAATATTAGAGAGTTGCAACAGCTTAATCGCTTGCTGCAATTTCGGCGTCATGGCGAGCTGAGCGCCCTGCCGTGCCTGTAATTTTGGGGCCAAAGCCATACCCACACCTAACGTTATACACCATGTCGGTTTTTCCGACTTAGGAGCGTCATAAACCAAAGAGCTTAATATCTGGTTTCGGCATGAAATTTGCTTTAGGCGGGCTTATTCACCTCCAAAACATAGATGGCTTGTTTGAAAATACCGCCGACCCGATGGGTGGATTTATGCCAGAGTTTCAGGCCCATTTTGTTAAACATTTCAATCCATTGGGCATGGGTGCGGTTATTATGCGGATGACCAATAAATTGAAAATTCATCAGACTGCAAAAGGCTTTCGTAAGCCATTCCATCGCCCGCCTGTCATAGACATTCTCAATAATCACAATGCGCTTTGCTATACGTCCTGCCTCGCGCAGAATGGCCTCAGGATCATCCGTGTAATGCAGAACCGTCAGGAGGAGCGCTGTATCATAAACGTTCTTCGCAAAGGGAATCATCCGGCCATTATAAACAATGGGTTTTAAATCGTCGCGAAAGCTATTATCGGCGAAATCCAATCCATCGACATAGTAATTTTGCTTTCGCATCACGGATAAAACACTGCCCGTTCCGCTTCCGATTTCGATATGTTGATCGAGGAATTTTAAGTGTTTTTGCAGCCGGCGCAGTTTTCGCTTGGCATCGATCCGCCAGCACCAAAATGCAAACGCCCCCAAGACAGGCGTCTTCCAAAAGTTAGATTTCGGCGTCGAATTTTCTATCAGCGTTGTCATGCTAACCTTTTCTAACGCAGTTAGTTAAAGGTCCAATCACGTCCCGTCAGATGACCGTGAGCGGGGTGTGAGCCCCTTAAAGGACTTGCACTTCAACCCACGCTTGCTAACGCAATGACCATGCAAACACGCGCTAAAATATGCGGATTAACCCGGCCCGAAGATGTAGAAAACGCCATTGAATATGGCGCGTCTTTCCTCGGTTTTATTGTTGAATGCCCGTCGAAACGGCGTTTGAGCGTAGCTGAGGCCGCGCAGTTATCGCGTCCTGCGCAAGGGATAATTCCGCGCGTTGCGGTCACCGTGAACCCAGATGATGACCTCATCGACCGCATTTTGACGCAGATGCAGCCAGATTTCATCCAGCTTCACGGAGACGAAACCCCTGCCCGCGCCGCCGAAATTGCACGCAAATGCAAACTCATAAAGGCCGTCGGTATTGCCTCAGACGAGGACATGAAAATGGCCGAAACCTATGCAGGCCTCGCAGATTTCATTCTTTATGACGCCAAACCGCCTAAAGGCGAAGCCGTGCGCGGCGGCCACGGCATTGCGATTGATTGGAACATTATAGCCAATGCACCCACGCCAAAGACCTTTGCTGTCGCAGGCGGATTAAAACCCGAGAACGTCGGGCGCGCCATAGCTGCAACCCGCGCGCCCATAGTCGATGTCAGCTCTGGCGTTGAAGCCAGCGCAGGCGTAAAGGACCCGCTCAAAATTGCTGCATTTATGAAAGCCGTTGAAAATGGGTAATCAATCTTTTCCTGATGAAAATGGCCGCTTTGGCGATTTTGGCGGACGTTATGTCGCCGAGACGCTGATGCCGCCTATCCTTGCGCTGGAACAAGCCTATGAGGAAGCCAAGGCCGACCCTGAATTTCAAAAAGAACTCGACACTTTCATGACGCATTATGTGGGCCGTCCCAGCCCGCTTTATTTCGCAGAACGCCTC
>CAYWSI010000205.1:0-3447 GCA_964460585.1 uncultured Algimonas sp. | reverse complement strand
TGAATTAAACGCACATCATCAAAGGAGACATGCGTGAACCCTCAATTAGAAACCCTTAAATTAGAGACCCCCAAATTAGAGACCCCCAAATTAGAGACAAAGGCAACCGGCGATTTACAACAGGCCAAGGCCGATTTCGCGGCGACCTTTGCAGCCTTTCGCGAAGCCAATGATAACCGCTTGGCGGCGCTAGAGGCGAAGTCATCCGTCGACCCTCTGCTCACCGAAAAAGTGGACCGCTTAAATGCGGCGCTAGAGACGCAAACACGGCGGGTTGAAAACCTGACCCTCGCGCAAGCCGCTCCTGGTTTTGCGAGCGAAGCGAAATCCGCAAATAGCCAAGCCTGGGCGAGCTTTATCCGCACGGGCGAAACCTCAGCCCTTGAAGGCAAATCTTTCGCCTCCACGGAAGGCGACGGCAGCCTTATCGCGCCTGTCGAAACTGAGACGCGCATTGATAGCGTCTTGGCGGAAACCTCGCCCATGCGCCGCCTTGCGACTATTCGCACCATCGGGGCCAGCTTGTTCCGCAAACCTGTCAGCACCTCTGGCGCAGCGGCAGGCTGGGTCGGCGAAACTGACCCGCGTGTGGAAACCGAGACACCGAGCCTCGCGCTGCTCGAATTTCCAGCGGGCGAGCTTTACGCTATGCCCGCCGCAACGCAGGCTTTGCTGGATGACAGCGTCGCCGATGTGGATGCGTGGCTGGCCGAAGAAGTGCGCGATGTTTTCTCGGCCCAAGAAACGGCGGCTTTCGTCAATGGCGACGGCGTGAATAAACCGCGCGGTTTCCTGACGGAGCCGGGCTTAGAGGTGATTGAACCGAGCGTGCTCGATACGGATGCTTTGATTGATCTCATCTATGCGCCTGGGTCGCGCTACCGCGCCAATGGCAGCTTCGTCATGAACCGCCGCACGATTAATGCCGTGCGAAAGTTCAAAGACGCAGATGGGAATTACATCTGGCAACCGTCACTGGCTGCGGGCTCGCCCTCGACGTTGCTCGGCTATCCGCTGGTGGAAATGGAAGATATGCCAGATATTGGCGGCGGCGCGGCCAGTGTCGCCTTCGGCGATTTCCGCCGAGGCTATCTCATCGCAGATCGCCAAGGCGTCCGCGTGCTACGCGATCCATATTCCGCCAAGCCTTATGTCTTGTTCTACACAACAAAACGCGTCGGCGGCGGCGTGCAGGATAAGGATGCGATTAAGCTGTTGCGCGTCGCTTAACCCATTTCGCCTCTCCCAATGGGAGGGGCGTTTACCTATCATAGTTATTTCGGGTAAAGTGATTTGAGGAGCCGTTTGAAGCGCTCAACAAAGGACGCTGGTGAAGATGTTTCTCTATTAGAAAAAACGCTTGTTAAGTTACGTACTGCAAAGACTGGCTGACATAACTATTGTAGGCGTTCGCGCCCTCCTTATTCGGCAAAGCCGTTGTCTTTGAGCCAATCATAAGCATGATTAATTTCCTGCATGCGTGTCTCGGCGGCGTCCAACTCTTTGTCAGACAATTCGGTTTTCGCGAGGACATCCGGATGATATTTCCAGGCTAGTTTTCGATAGGCGCTCTTGATGTCTTTAGGGCTCGCTTGCCGATTTGACACCTCAAGAATATCGAACATTTTATCTTTATCAGACTGGTAGTCTTGTGGAGGCGGCGGGGCCGTGTTTTCGGTTCTCGATTGCGACCTGCGATATTGACTATATTGCTCATAGGAGGTGTTTGGCCCCGCTCTTTTTTCGGCTCTTGTTTCCGTGTGGTGCGTTCGGAAATTGCCATAGAATTCGTCTAATTCTTCGGGGCTGGCACCCTGTCGATGTCGCCTTGCATATTTGCGATAGGTTGGATCAAATTCATCTGAAGCCAAAACGCTCTCGAGCCGTGAACTCAAATAAGCGATGATTGGAGGTCCGGATATGTATCCTAATGGCGCAAATATTACAGTGAAGGTTATAAGATCTTTTAAATCCTGCCCATTTGCTAGGTCTTGACCTAAAACGAGGGACTGTAAAAATATAAAGAAGAAGACAGAGCCGAAAATAATAAGTAGAAAAACTTTGACTTCCCACCAAGCCCGCGCCGCTAAGCCTAGAATATAGGCGAGGCTTATCATGAGGCTGATTTTAAAAATGTTGTGTAACATGTCCTCCATCTGGAGGCCTATAACGCCTTTTATTTAGAATAAGATTAAACGGTATTAAACCGCTTTGCCGTTCAGCACTTGCTGCTTCGGTTTTCACAAATGGATTTTCAATCCTTTGTGTCGTCCGAACCCACCCGCCTTGTGCATTTCGCGAAACGCGAATTGTACGAAGCGGGTTTTTTTATGCCTTCAAATAGGAGCTCCTATGACATTGACTGACCTTTCCCCGCCGCCTGTTCTCGCCGTGTCATTAGATGCGGCGAAAGTGTTTTTACGGGTGGACCATGAGGATGAAGACGCTTTGATTGCGGACCTCATAGACGTCGCCGTGCGCCAGATTGAGGACCGCTGCGGCGTGTCCCTCATCACGCGGCCGCAGCGCATAACCAAAACCGTAACTGCGGCAGGCGTTTACCTGACGCGCTATCCCATTCTCTCGATTGAAGCGGTGAGTGACGGCGAGACCGCACTACCCATCGACGCAGATTTACGGGCGCGGCCTGTGTTGGTGCGCGCGCCAAATGCGGGTGTGCTGACCGTGGATTTCACGGCTGGCTATGGCGAGAGCCCCGCCGATATTCCGACGCCGCTGCGCCAAGGGGTCATGCTGCTGCTGGCGCATCTCTATGAATATCGCGCCGGCAATCCGCCGCCCGGATTTCCGATGATGGTGGATGCGCTCATTCAGCCCTATCGGGGGATGCGGCTATGATTGGGCAGATGCGAAACCGCATCGGGCTTTATACGCCGTCCGAGGCCCCAGATGCGTTGGGCGGGACGATCACGACATGGGTGTTTCAGCAATCGTTCTGGGCGGGGATTCGCCCCAAGGCCCTGACCGAGCGGCTCGAGAATGGGCGGCTCTCTGTCACCCAGACCTATCTTGTCGCCATTCGTTATAGGCCGAGTTTTCCAGAACGCGCCCGCTTGATGTGGCGAGGCCGCATGCTTCGCGTTGTCGCCGCGAGCGACCCCGATACGCGCGGCGAGAGGTTACACCTGATTTGTGAAGAGGAAGCCCAATGACAGACCTAATGAATATTTCCGAACAAGCGGAAAGCCTCGCGCGGGCGGTCCATGCCGTTCTCTCCGCTGATCCTGCTGTACAATTTGGTTTGGGCGGGACGGCGGATATTCCGCCGCGCCTCTATGACGCTGCGCCAGAAGACCCCGTCTATCCCTATCTGACTTATGGGGCCTTGCGGAGCGAGGATATTGGCGCGGATGACACGCCGCTGGCGGTGCATCAAATGACGCTGCATCTCTGGTCGCGATATCAGGGCCGCGCCGAAGTTATGGC
>CAYWSI010000204.1:0-3466 GCA_964460585.1 uncultured Algimonas sp. | reverse complement strand
ACGATTTCTTTCCGCGATGTGACGATACAGCGCCGCGAAGAAGACATTGTTGCGGCGTCATTCGGCCGTGGTTTCTATATTCTCGATGATTATACGGCGTTGCGGGATGTGGATGTGGAGAGCCTTGAGAAAGACGCTATGTTATTTCCGGGGCGAAAAGCCTGGTGGTATATTGAGCGCCATCCTTTGGCTTTCAGCGACGGCGGATGGCAAGGCCATAATTTTTATAGAGCCCCTAACCCGCCTTTTGGCGCTGTCTTTACCTATTACTTAAAAGAGGGTCTTGAGACGCAGCGCGAAGCCCGCATTAAATCTGAAAAACCCAAGGTCAAGGCTTGGGAGGATACACCCTTTATCGGATATGATGGAGTGGAAGAAGAACGCCGCGAAACAAAGCCGGAAATTTGGCTCACCGTGCGGGACGCCGACGGTAATGTCGTCCGCCGCTTGACAGGGCCAACCTCCAAAGGTTTTCATCGGGTCGCGTGGGATTTACGTTTTCCCGCCATTACTCCCGTCAATAATAACCCGAATAATAATGCGCAGGGATTCTTAGCGGCGCCAGGCGACTATACGGTTTCGCTTTCTAAACGGGTGAGGGGTGAAACCATAGAACTCATCGCCCCCCAACCTTTTGCGGTCGAACGCCTGCGTGATGGCGCCCTGCCGGGGTCGTCCATAGACGAGGTCGTGGCCTTCTGGGAGCGAGCGTCTAAATTACAACGGAGCGTCTCTGCCGCCAATTCAACGATTTCCGCGCTGAATAACAAGACTGAGCTACTCAAAAAAGCGCTCGCCAATACCCGCAGCGCGCCAGATGAATTGGATGATGGCTGGCAAGCTATTCGTACAGAACTTTTTGAGATTGAAGAGATCCTCGGCGGCAATCAATCCATGAATGAAGTAGGTCAAGACACGCCTGCGAATATTCAGAGTCGCCTCGGGAAAGTTCTCGTCGGGGTCGGTAATTCCACCTATGGACCGACAGCCACCCACCGCGAAACACTAGGCTATGCCGAAGATGCCTATGATGAGCTGCTAGACCGGATCAACGTCTTGCAAGAGACATCTATTCCAGAGTTTGAAGCGGCCTTGATTGAAGCTGGCGGTCCATGGACACCCGGCGGAACAGTGCCGCCGCGGTAGGCCACCACGCGGGCGGTCCTAATTTTACGGACGCCCTCTAGCTTCGGCAGACCCTTCGATGGTTTGTGAGCCTATTATAGACATGCCTAAAAAGGCGTTGCCGATACTGATGGAGATTTAAAAATTCCGTTCAAATGGGGTGATGTCTTCAATTTGTCCATTGGTTTGCGGGGTAACTCTAAAGGTAACATAGTCAATGTGATCAGGGTTCATAACCAGATTGACTTTCTTGAGTATCAAACCAACGCCAGATTTGAAGAGGCGGTTCATACGAGATTGATGGCTCCAGCTTGAAGAATGTCCAAATTTCGTACGAAGGGTCGTATTGGCAATCATAGCGGCATTTTTAAGCCCGCTTTCTCTGGAAGAAAATTCTGTTGTGACGGACACACAAAATCCGTGATTGTCGACACGATGCGGAGAGCTGAGTGGCCAAGTTACAGCCTCGCCTTCTTGCAAATCTATAATGGTGGCGTCTTCGTCGAAGGACGTATCATAGGGTAGATCGTCTTCCACCATATTTGTCATGGCTTCTTCATAGGAAGCGTCTGAAATAAATTTTTCTTCAACGGGATATAGGAAAATGCGTTTCGGCCCTCTGACGTGCCAAAGGATCGTTTCGGTTTTATCGAAGTGATAAGGTGTTCTGGCGACTGGAGACGTAATCAATATGCCGCCATTCGCGTTGAAAGCTTTTGTTTTCGTATGTTTGGCAATGTCGCCATACATGGAGTCTAAAACTTCTTGATATTCAGGGTGAACATTCATCGCTTTTCTGAGGTTGATCCAAATTTTGCCATGTTTTGCAGCGGCAAATAATTCTTCCGGCGTACAGTCTCTGAAGTCACCTGTGCGAAGTTTATTTGGGTACTTTGGATCGTCAGATGGGCCCATGGTACAGACATCCGTAAGATCATGCGGATGTTTTCCAATCAGCTCAATCAAAGCCTCATCCGTAAAAAGGTCAGTGCTTTTCAAATCATGTGAAAAGGTGAAAATTTCTTTCCGAAATTCGGATGTCATTTTTTCAGACCAATTTGTTATCATCGTCATTTTGATATACTTTCTGGATAAGCTAAATTGTAAAATTCAGTCGATGTGAAACCAATTGACGTTTCAATGTCTGATGGGGGTAAGTTATTGAAAGGTAAGTTGGTTCCAGCAACACGGGGTGTTGCTGGAGTTTTTAATGAGGGATTAGGCGAATAAGTCATCCGTAGAGATAAACTCAAACGGTCCTGAGACTTCACCGCCAACGCCTGGCTCGACGCCCGTGAAGATAAGCGCGTCAATATCATTGAGCGTATCCGTACCCCAAATCGGGTGATCCACTGTGATAGAGCCGTCACCATTTTCCGTGATTGTGTACTCAGAACGTGATCCATCATAATTGACTTGCTCGAACCCATCTGTGCCGAAGAAAACATCATCGCCGGTTCCGCCGTAAAAGCCCTGAACATCGGCAGTAGCTTCGATAACATCGTCTCCATTTGTCCCGTTAATGACATTGTCATCATCGAGACGGAAACGTGGTAGACCGTCGGTCATGGCAATCGCATCATCAATGGAGAAAGATTCACCCGCGCGCTGCGAGAAGATGTTCTCGATACCGATGAGCGTGTTTTCACCCCATGTCGGATGTGTGATTGTGACAGATCCATCTGCATTGGCAGAGAATGTCCACTCGATGATATCGCCGTCAACATTGAGCGTGTCATTGCCAGCACCGCCAATGATGACGTCTGTTCCGCGGCCTGAGAAGAAGACATTGTCTCCACCGTCGCCATTTAGGAAATCATCAACATCATTGGAGCCTGTGATAACGCCGTCAATTGTCGTGCCAGTATCAGGGGTATTGGGCTCTGGTTCTGGCTGTGGCTCAGGTTCAGGTTGTGGCTCAGGTTCAGGTTGTGGTTCTGGCTCAGGTTGGGGGTCAACTGGAATTGGCGTAGGTGCCGGTGCTTGTCCAACATCTGATAGAATGAAATCACTCGCACTCAGATCACTTGGATCCGTTAAATTCGTTAAGGCAATACTTTGTGTCTCAGAAAGATATAGTGCGACATGTCCTTGAGAATTGACTGTAATATTCAAGTCATCAAATGATAGGCCGAGGCTGGATAAATCTATCTGATCCGTTCCAATCTGAAAATCCGTGATGGTATCGTGCCCGTCGCCTGCATCGAAGGTGAAAGTATCACGACCATTTCCGCCTGTAAGTACGTCATTGCCAGAACCGCCATCAAGTGTATCGGTTCCATTCTGACCATTGAGGACATCATCGCCGTTACCACCGTTCAGGGTGTCTCTACCGCGGCCG
>CAYWSI010000203.1:0-3475 GCA_964460585.1 uncultured Algimonas sp. | reverse complement strand
TAGTGGTTACGTTGTGAGTGGCTTAAATTCGCCTCAAGTAAGCCACTCAGCTAACCTCTCCTTTAAGAATAATCCGCCCTTTAACCCTTAACCCCCGCCACACCAAATAACTCTCCCCTTCCCGCGCAACACCGCCTAAACCCAGATTATGTCATCCGCGCACGCCACACTCACCCCCGCCTCTTTGACTCGGGCGCATGTCTTCCGCCAATCTTGGCCCATTATGCTCGCCAATGGGGCCGCGCCGATTGTGGGGCTTGTCGACACATTAATGGTCGGACGGTTTGTTGGCACGGCGGCTTTGGCGGGCATTGGATTAGGCGCGGTGATTTACGGCATTGCCTATTGGAGCTTTGGGTTTTTGCGCATGTCGACGGCCGCGCCAGGGTTATTAGGGTACCGGGAATCCGCGTTTCTGGAGGATGTATTTCACTTCTGGGTCGCGGCCACGAAATTCGCGGTAAGCGTCCTTGCGGTCCGTCTCATTCCCTTGAGACAGGATAATCGAGCGGAACCGTTCGGCGGTTGTTTTGTCCCAAGCGCCTCCGGCTTCCTCAAATGCGGCCCATGTATCCGCATCCATCGTCTCAGACCAAAGATAGCTATAATAGCCCGCCGAATAGGCATCCGAGGAGAAGAGGTGATTAAAATGCGGCAAGCGGTGACGCATCACGATTTCCTTCGGCATACCGATTTCGCTCAGTGTGTCGCGCTCAAACGCATTCGCGTCTGTGACTGGCGTGTCTCGGTTGTGCATTTTCATATCCACAATGGCACTGGAGAGATATTCCACCGTCGAAAAACCTTCATTAAAGGTCTTTGATTTGTTTATCTTGTCGACTAAAGCTTGCGGCATCGGCTCTCCCGTTTCCGCATGTTTCGCATAATTATCGAGCACATAGCGAGTGAGGAGCCAATTCTCATTCACTTGGCTAGGATATTCGACAAAATCACGCGGCGTACCCGCCAGGCCCGGATATTTAATATCATAGTTCAGCGCATGCAGCGCATGACCAAATTCATGAAAAAGCGTCGAGGCATCATCAAGGCTGATGAGCGTGGGTTCACCTTCTCCGCCTTTGACAAAATTATTATTATTCGAGCTCAGCACATAACGGTTCTTCCCGCTAAGGCCGGATTGACTGCGATAGGTGGTCGCCCAAGCACCGGAGCGTTTGCCTTCGCGGGCGTAATTATCGAGATAGAAAAGACCGACAAGCTTGGAGCCGCGTTTGACTTCAAAGGTCCGCACTTCAGGATCAAAGACGGGGACGCTGCCAGTGTTTTCTTTGAAACTCATGCCGTAAAGCTTACCCGCCGCGTCAAACATCGCATCAACCATATTATCAAGTTTGAAATAGGGTTTTATCTCGGCGGCATCGAGATCATATTTCGCCTTGCGAACTTTTTCCGCGTAAAAGCGGTAATCCCAAGGCGCAATGGTGATGTCCGCACCTTCGGCATCGGCCACCGCTTGCATATCGGCGACTTCTTCTTTCACTCTCGCCACCGCTGCGGGCCAGACCTGCATCATCAAATCCATCGCCGCTTCTGGCTCTTTCGCCATAGTATCGGCCATGCGATAATGGGCGTGGGTTTTGAAGCCGAGCAGCTTCGCCCGCTCGGCGCGAATGTCGAGGATTTTCGCAATGGTCGCATTGGTGTCATTCACATCACCATTATCGCCGCGGTTGACATAGGCGTTGAAAACGCGCTCGCGCAGATCGCGCCGAGTCGAATTTTGCAAGAAAGGCTGCATCACCGAGCGGGTGTTTTTCAGCGCCCAACCCTCTTTACCCTTCGCCTGCGCAGCGGCCGCAAGTGAGGCGATAAAGCTGTCTGGCAATCCGGCGAGTTCGGCTTCGTCTGTCAGGTAAATATAAGTTTCTTCATCGGCGAGGACCTTATTCGAAAAAGCGTTAAACTGTTTTGACAATTCGGTATTCAGCGCAATCAGCTTTTCCTTCTCCTCTCCCTCTAACAAAGCGCCATTGCGTACCAGCTCTTCATAATTGCGTTCGACCAGCCGCAATTGCTGTGCGTCCAGATTAGCACTGGCGCGATTGTCATAAACGGCCTTTGTTTTTTCAAGCAGTTTCGGGTCAAGCGTGAGTTGATTGAAAAAGGCAGAGACTTTTGGCAGCCACTCGCCTTGAATTTTGCGCACCTCGGGAGTGGACAGGTTACTTGAATAAACACCCCAGATGGAGAAAAGCTCACTCGCATCATTGCCCGCCAGTTCCATCGGCTCGGTAAAATTTTCAAAGGTAGGAGCGTCCGGATTATCGCGGATGGCATTCACTTCCGCCTGAACCTTATCCATCGTCACCTGAAACGCCTGAGGGAAATCAGAGACCTTCACTTTGTCCCATGGCGGTACGCCGTCATATGGACCGGTCCATTTTTGCAATATAGTATTTTCTGCGAAATTGGTTGCGCTAGACGTTTCTGATGTCTCACTCACCTCGCCGCTCTCTGTAGAAGTTGATTGACTGGCCTCGCAAGCGGCAAGCGCTAAAGCCGTCGTGGCGGTGAGGAGGAATTTACTAATAGGGGTGGTAAATCGCATCGAATGTCTCTCTAAAAAATTGGCGCTTGGCAGAGCCGAAATGCCGCGCCTGCGCTTCATTGATTGTATCGTAACAAAGTCTGGACCGAAACGCAAAATCGCTTGAGTTCTTTGAATCAAATCAAGTCAAATAAAACTCCACATCGCTGGCGAGGCATTCTAAGGCGGCGCTATGTCATCTTCGGCCACCACACTCTCGCGGGCGCATGTCTTTCATCAATCTTGGCCCATTATGCTCGCTAATGGGGCCGCACCGATTGTGGGGCTTGTCGACACATTAATGGTCGGACGATTTGTGGGTACAGGCGCTTTGGCCGGGATTGGTTTAGGCGCGGTGATTTACGGCATTGCCTATTGGGGTTTTGGATTTTTACGTATGTCCACGGCAGGCCTCGCCGCGCAAAGCGACGGCGCAGGGGCAGAAGCCGAAGTCCAAGCCCATATTTTGCGCGCCATTCCGATTGGCCTCGCCATTGGCCTGTTGGTTTTCGCGCTGCAAATTCCGCTGCTTAAAGGCGCCTTTGCCATTTTCACCGCCAGCGCCGAGATTGAAGGCAGTGCGACCGATTATATTCGCGCGCGGCTTTGGGGTCTGCCTGCTACGCTGGGCACCATCGCCCTGATGGGGTGGTTCGTTGGGATTAGCCGCGCGGGACTGGCGCTCTGGCTGCAAATTGTATTGAACATTGTGAACATCATTCTCTCCCCCATCTTCGTCATTGTTTTAGGCGGCGGATTAATTGGTGTCGGTCTTGCGAGCGCCGCCGCAGAATGGGCGGGGTTTGCCGCAGGGATTTTCCTGATGCTCCGCGAGGTCAAGCGGCGCGGAAACTGGCGGCCGGGGGCCTTTACCCGCAAAGTGCTTTTAGCGCGGGAGGCTTTGTCGAAACTCGGCGTGGCCAATGG
>CAYWSI010000202.1:0-3487 GCA_964460585.1 uncultured Algimonas sp. | reverse complement strand
ATTCATCTTCGAGATAATCCGCTGATTTTTCGAACATTTTTCCCATGTCGCCAGACGCTTCGCCGCCCATCACCATTTGTGTCACAAGCGGCGGGAAAACGCCTGTCTCTTTTAAAGCCGTTGACATGGGCGCGCCAGAGCGCACACGTTCAACAGCCCCGCCAATGGAATCGCGCATGACAGAATTATGGAGTGTATGCTGCGCCGTATTCATAGCGGCGAGAGCGGGCGTTCCCGCGCTGACCAATCCGGCCATTGTCCGTGAAAACCGCGCCGCATTCACATCTCGGATTAGGCGGCCGATAAGCGGCAACCGTAATTTAAACCCATCCCATCGGCGGCGAATTGACTTTGTCTTCAGGGCAAAACGGAAGGCCAGAAAAAGCATGAAGATAATCCCAAAAAGTAGTAGGCCATAGCTTTGTAAAAATTCTGAGAGCCCAATCGTTGCACGGGTGAGCGGCGGCAAATCTTGCCCAAAACTATCAAATTGGTCGACAACTTTAGGCACGACGAAAATCATCAATACAAAAATCACAATGAGAGCCACGGCGCTTAGCACAATAGGATAGGCCGTCGCCCCCGCAATTTTTCGCCTTATCGCTTGCGCCGCTTCTAAATCATCGGCGAGACGCAACAGCACAGCCGGTAACTGCCCGGAGGTTTCCCCTGCGGCGACCATGGCCGTATATAAATCAGAAAAAGCCTGCGGCTGGCTCCGCAAAGCTTGGGAGAGCGTTGCGCCTTCCAAGACCTGGGACCGAATAGACAAGAGGACATTTTTCATTTGAGATTTTTCAAATTGCAAAGCTGTGACTCGCAAAGCGTCTTCAACAGGCGTTGCCGCATCAATCAAAATTGCGAGCTGCCGCGTGGCACGCGTCAGTTCCGCATGTTTAATCTTCCCTGCGCTGAACGTTTTTGTCTCCGACAAGTCGCCAGCCTTAATCGCTTTTTTTCGAGACCGGTTTAAATCGAGCGGAGTCAGAGACCGTGCGCGCAGGAGGTCACGCGCTTCACGCGCGCTGCCGGCCATTAAGGTGCCGGAGCGTTTTACCCCGCCTGCATCCATAGCGCTGTAGTCAAAAGCATCCATTATTTAAATGTTTTCCGAAGTCTGAGCAGAGCAGACCCTTAAGACTTCTTCAGAACTGGTATCGCCTGCTAGCACAGCGTCCGCCCCGCTTTGCAGAAGCGTTTGCCGCGCCTCGAACGCGTAGGCTCCCATATCTGTTTCCGACGCACCATCATGGATCATCTGACGCAAGACATCATCATTGACGACCATTTCATAAAGACCGAGCCGCCCTTGATAGCCAATATTCTGGCATTGCATACATCCAACCGCTTTGTGGAAACTCGCGCCAGCTTTAACGCCAAGCTCTGCACATTCTGAATGGGTGGGCTTATAAGGCTGTTTGCAATTCTCGCAGAGACGGCGCACCAATCTCTGCGCAACAAGCGCCGTTACCGTTGAGGAGAGCAAGAAAGGCTCGACGCCCATGTCGCGCAGGCGCGCGATCGCAGCGATAGCCGAATTTGTATGTACCGTTGAAAGCACTAGATGTCCCGTCAGCGCGGCTTGCACCGCAATCTCCGCAGTCTCGGGATCTCGAATTTCACCAACCATAACAACATCAGGGTCTTGCCGTAAAATTGCGCGCAAGCCCGCCGCGAAGCTCATTCCAACCTTATCATTCACTTGGGTCTGGCCAATGCCGTCCAGCGCATATTCGACGGGGTCTTCCACGGTCAGCACATTTCGCGTGCCATCATTTAATCGCGACAAAGCCCCGTAAAGCGTCGTTGTCTTTCCTGACCCCGTCGGTCCCGTCACCAAAATAATTCCATTGGGCCGGGCTAACATAGATTGGAAATCAGTGAGCATGGCTGTGTCCATACCGAGTTCTGACAGAGCAATGCCTTGGCTGTCCTTTTCCAAAATCCGCATAACGAGCCGCTCGCCGTGGCGCGCTGGCAATGTCGACACGCGCACATCAATCTGGCGTTCGCCAAGATTAAAGGAAAAGCGCCCATCCTGCGGGATGCGTTTATTCGCAATGTCGAGACGCGCCATAACTTTCACGCGGCTCACCAAGACCGGGGCCAAACGCGCCGGAAGGGAAAGTTTCTCGGTCAAAGATCCATCAATCCGAAAGCGGACTGACAACCGCTCTTCATAGGGCTCGACATGAATATCAGAGGCACGTGAGCGAATGGCCTCTTGTAAAATACCATTGATCAAACGAATGACGGGCGCATCATCGGCGTCGTCTAAAAGGTCTGACGTTTTTGGTAAGCCCGAGGCGAGTTGTGATAAATCTTCAGGATCGCCAATCGCCGCATCGGCGGAGAGGGAGAGATCGGACTGAGCATAGGTTTTTGCAATCAAGCTTGTGAAAGCTTCCGCACTGATCGAAGACGGACGAATGGGACGCCCAAAGACGCGCCGCGCTTCTAACAGTGCTTCGCGCGCCGCGCCGGGTCGGTGCGCTAAGACGGGCACGCCGCCCTCACCTTCAGCCACAACAACGCCGTGCAAACGCGCGAAACTATAAGACAGCAGCGGTGTGGTCGTGGCAATATCTGTATCCATAGTTGTCAACTTAACCCGTTGCGTCAGCGCTGCAAAGCAAGAGTCAGTTATAATTTCGTGATATTGAAACGTTTTGGCATTTCATAAAAATTATCGTTAATCGATATTTTTTGTTGTTTTTCGATAAATTTCTGTTACAACACCTCTAAATATATAAAATTTAGCGTTCGGGGGAATGCCATGCTGTCTATAAAAAATATCTCCAAAAGCTTTGGAGACGTACACGCGCTTAAAAACGTATCGCTGGACCTCAAGCCCGGTCTTTTCGGCTTATTAGGGCCAAATGGCGCAGGGAAATCCACTCTCATGCGGACATTAGCGACATTGCAAAAACCAGATTCTGGATCGATACATTTAGACGGCATAGATATTCTCGCAAACCCAACTGCGATGCGCGCCACGCTTGGATATCTCCCTCAGGATTTCGGCGTGTATCCAAAAATGAGTGCCAAAGCTTTGTTGGATCATATCGCCGTGTTAAAAGGAATTGCCCCTAAAAAGGAGCGGGACGCCCAAATTCTGTCTCTTCTTAAAAATGTCAATTTGCTGAAACATTCCTCCGCCAATGTATCCACATACTCCGGAGGGATGCGGCAACGTTTCGGTGTCGCACAAGCCATGTTAGGTGATCCGAAAGTTCTCATCGTAGATGAACCCACCGCAGGGCTGGATCCGTTTGAGCGGCAACGTTTTCTCGACCTTCTCTCAGAAGCCGGAGAAGACAAGATCATCATCCTCTCAACACATATCGTTGAAGATGTCCGGGACCTGTGTACCGATATGGCCATTATGGGCGAGGGTAAATTGGTCGCTCGGGGCGCTCCAGAAAATTTAATCAATACCATCAATGGCCGCGTCTGGCGGAATATTATGGATAAAGAGGAAGCCGAA
>CAYWSI010000201.1:0-3522 GCA_964460585.1 uncultured Algimonas sp. | reverse complement strand
AACCGCGAATATGGGCTTGTATCGGTGTCGGGAAAACCTCCGCACTCATGCCGTGAAGAAAGGCATAGATCGTCGCATCCACTTCCGCTGGCTTTGCGCCTAAGATAAAATCTTTATCGCCCAAAATGGTCTCAATCGTTTTGATGTCATCTAGCCCGAGTTCATAAATTTCAGCATCGCTATGCCGCCCAATCCCGTGGCCATCCGCCGCCTTAGAGACGCCCTTTACGACCGTTTTAAATATCGTCATGCGAAGAAAACGTGGCACCTCTCCGAAGAAAGCATCAGCAATCATGGCGTGGTGATCTGTCTTAATCCAGCGCGGATAAAGCATACCCGCCCAATAGGTCCGCTCCTCCAGCATGACTTTCAGTGCATGGCCTATCGCGAGCTGCTCCGCGCTCAGGCCTTCGGCCAGCGGGTCACCAAATTTAGATTTCAGATGTTTGATAATGAAAGTGGAGTCCCCAATCTCCTGCCCCTCATCGACAATATAAGGTATCTTTTTCTTAGGCGCTTTTCGAGGATCAATCTCCCGATGCTCAGAAAATGGAATGCCCGCCAGCTTCATATAGGCCATGAGTTTCAGAACAAAGGGCCCCGTCTCGCGCAGCCCATATGCAGGTCCAAATTTGTAAAGTTTAATCATGGGGGCCTCTCTTCTTAGCGCGAGCCTATCAAAATGCGGCAGTCTATGTAAGCGAAACGCGATAAAATTAATCATCCCCTGCCGCTTCAACCCAGTTGGTTCGGGGGCGAGACTTACATCATAAAAATCACCTACTTACTTACTCCTTAGAAGCCTGTACAACCCGCCCCTCCAAAAGCCTTGCGCAGGTTCCTTAAATTTAATCCATGATTTGTAACACAGTGACATACAATCTGAGTTTCAATTATAACGAGTTTTAATATGTTTTCTCTAATTTTGCGTAATTATCTAGGCAGGGATTATGAAGCATCATGCACTCGTTATAATATTGTGCCTTAACCTTGGAGCTTGCGCCTCTCTCACACGAGGCACGCATGAAGGCGTGGAGTTTAACTCCGAGCCCGCTGGAGCGACAGTGGTAAGCGATATTCAATCAGACAAGCAAGACCTCGCAATTAACGGATATCTTGGATGTAGCCCAACACCTTGCAAAATTAGGTTCTCCCGAAAGTCTACCCCCGTATTAACGGTCAGCAAAGACGGATATGAAAGCATAAAATTCCAACTTATTTCTACAAATGCTACGAGCAAAAGCGCGACACCTGAAGGCACGATTATTGCGGGCATACCACCCGGCAGTTATGCCCAAGCCGGAAAACCGAAATTCTTAAAATCAATCCCCGTGGGAGGCATTATCGTCTCAGATGCTATATTAACGCTAGGGGCTTCAGCTCTTCTTGATTATGGAACGGGTGCGGGACGATCACTTTCACCCAATCCGGTCACGGCATTTTTGGCGCCGAAGTCGGAAACTACGTCAGAAACGAATTCAGAAACCAACCCAAAACCAAAATCATGATTAGGTGGTTTACAGTTTTTATCTGCGCGGTGATCTTATCAGGATGCGCAACCGTAAACCGAGGCGCAACGGATTACTTTCGTATTGATACGGTCCCCCCTGGCGCAACGGCTACAACCTCTATTGAGACCAGTGCCAGCAAATCCGCCCGCACCAAAAACAGAGATTTAGAACCTGTTTATAAGAGCTGCGAACCAACCCCCTGCTCTATCGCCCTACCTCGGCGTTCAGAATTCATCGTGACGCTTGAACAACCAGGATTTGAAAAAGCGGAGATGTTTATCACGAATAGTACCAGCTCCCGTGCCTTTTCTGAGAATATGGCTGCAACGACTGCCAGCGCCGCGGGAGTAACGGCCGTGGCGGCTGGAACGGTGGCCGTTGGCTCAGCTATCGCGACAGGAGTCACAACTTTAACTTTTGGCACCGTTGGCGGGCTGGCCAGCGGGTTAACATTCGGGTTAATACCGGTTCAAACAGGTTTTACTGCGGCCTCGTCAGCCGTACCAGCCGCGTCCGGTGTATCCTCTGCATTTTCAGCCGTAATTCCACCCGCGCTCGCCGTAACGGGCGGTATGCTCCTCACAGATGCCGCGACGGGCGCAAATGTGAATCTATTTCCCAATCCTGTGGTTTTGGAATTAGCCCCAAAAGGGACGCCGATTAAATTTGACCCCAATGTCGAACCTTTTCGAAATCTAATAAATTTAAAAGACCAACGCGATTATTATTGCGGTGATAAACCTAAGCCCAAAATTTCTAAAGCCGATGCTCAAGAGAAATGTAAAATGTTCAAAACGGCTTACAAGGAAGCTGTGGACTCAAGAAAGGCGGCAGAAAAAGACGCTAAAGCGGCGATTAAGGCCGCTCAGAAAGAGGAACCTTAGAAACCAAAATTGAGGCCATTATCATTTCGCCCCTCTAGTAACACCGAAGATGATTAGCGAAATTATGAGTGATAGGGTTTGCGTTAGGTAGCTTAGGCTTGGAGGTCAGCAAAGCCCTCCAAGTAACCGCTCAGATTCCCTAGATTACCCGTATCAACACTGATACGAACACCTCATTACCACACTCCAAAAAGAGACCACACCATGACCACGCTCGGAACTGCCCTTACCTCTGGCGCCACCAAAGTTATGATGTGCGGCTGTGGGGAGCTGGGTAAGGAAGTTGTGATTGAGTTGCAACGCTTGGGGGTCGAGGTCATTGCCGTGGACCGCTATGCCAATGCGCCCGCCATGCAAGTCGCGCATAAATCCTATGTTATCAATATGCTAGACGGTGTATCTTTGCGTAAAATCGCCGAAGACGAACGGCCCGATTTGATTGTCCCAGAGATCGAAGCTATCGCGACGGACACTTTACGCGCGCTTGAGAGTGAGGGCTTCACCGTCATTCCCACGGCCAGCGCCACGCAAATCACCATGAACCGCGAGGGCATCAGGCGGCTCGCGGCGGAGGAGCTGGGGCTGACGACTTCGCCCTACCGTTTCGCCGATAGCGAGGCCGAATGCCGCGCCGCCATGGCCGAGATTGGCCTGCCCTGTGTCGTGAAGCCCGTCATGTCTTCCTCTGGTAAGGGGCAAAGCACCGCCCATACGGAGGCCGAGATTGCGGGCGTGTGGACCTATTCCCAAACGGGCGGCCGCACGGGGAAATCTCGCATCATTGTCGAGGGCTTTGTCGATTTTGACTATGAGATTACTCTGCTGACCGTGCGCCATGCGGGCGGCACGTCATTCTGTGCACCGATTGGCCACCGTCAGGAGGGCGGCGATTATCAGGAAAGCTGGCAGCCACATCCCATGTCCAAATCTGCGCTGGCTGCTGCGGAAGAGATGGCCAAGACGGTCACGGATGCACTGGGCGGCTTTGGGCTGTTTGGAGTCGAACTGTTTATCAAAGGCGATGAGGTCATCTTCTCCGAAGTCTCGCCTCGCCCGCATGATACGGGGCTTGTGACGCTCATCTCGCAAGACCTGTCGGAATTTGCACTCCACGCTCGCGCGATTTT
>CAYWSI010000200.1:0-3526 GCA_964460585.1 uncultured Algimonas sp. | reverse complement strand
ACTTTTCAAAGGCTTACACTCTTTGCAATGTCAGGAAAATGGTGCGGCCGAGAAGACTCGAACTTCCACGGGTTTTACCCCACAGCGACCTCAACGCTGCGCGTCTACCAATTCCGCCACGGCCGCACATTAAGGTGCGCGGTCTATAGGGGGGAGTCGGGTGCATGTGAAGCCCCAATATCTGCAAAATTCACCCTGTTTTCAACTCGTCAGACGCGCTATTAAAGCGTCCAAATCCTTATGGAGTCGCCCGATGAGAACCCTTTTTATTAGCATAGCTACCGCTAGCCTTATTACCCTTAGCGCCTGCGGTGATATTGCCTCAGATGCCAGCTCTCCGGAAGCCGTAAAAGCCAAGGCTGACCGTTTAGAGGCAAAGGTGACGACGGATCTTTCGAAAATGGACACGCCGGAACTCATCGAATTCGTAGACGAAGAAGCGAAAAAGATGACAGCCGTCTTGCAAAATGTGACAGACGGCCCCTCGGCAGAAGCCGCCCTTGAAGACATTCGCAATATCGTTCCGCGTTTAAATGCATCGCTGAAAAGTTTAGAGGACTTAGACGTTGAAAATATGACGCTCAATCTTGGCAATATGCGCAAGATGATGAAAGTCGCTCAATCGCAAGTCGGTTTGGTCAGTGAGGTGGTGCGGATTAGCAATATCCCTGAAGCGCGAGCCGTGCTTGAAAAAGAATTCGATAAAATTGAGATTCCAAATAAATAAATCTCTCCACAGCCCTGATGTGATCGACTGGGACGTCGCGCAAGAGCGTATTCCTTATGAGCTTGCCCATGAGCGTATGAAAACGCACGCGGCGGCAATTGCTGCTGGGGATGCGCGTGAGCTTATCTGGCTGCTCGAACACCCTCCGCTTTATACGGCTGGAACCTCTGCCAATCCAAACGACCTTATCACGCCAGATCGGTTCGAGGTTCACCAGACAGGACGCGGCGGCCAATATACGTATCATGGTCCCGGACAACGGGTCGCCTATGCAATGCTGGACCTACGCAAGCGCGGGCGAGATGTCTCCGCCTTTGTGCGCGGGTTGGAACAGTGGATAATTGACACCCTTGCCGTCTTCGACGTCACAGCAGAGCGGCGCTGTGGACGTGTTGGTGTGTGGGTCGTCCGCGAAGATGGCCGCGAAGAGAAAATCGCCGCCATAGGCGTGCGGCTCAAAAAATGGGTGAGCTTTCACGGCATTAGTATCAATGTGGACCCCGACCTCTCCCATTTCAGCGGGATTGTGCCTTGCGGCATTCAAGAACACGGTGTGGCGAGCCTTGCATCTCTTGGAAAAGACGTGTCCTTAGAAGATTTAGACACGGCTTTAAAATCATGTTTTGAAACGATTTTTGGCCCAACTATTAGCCAATAAAAAACCCGCCTCGCGCAATTCAAAATGCACAAGACGGGTTTAAATTCAGAAAGCTGATTTAGTCGTTTATGAAGTTCCAGCTTCTGGCCCGAATTGATTGTCATGTGCATCATGCGCAATCGTCTTATTGAAGATCATAGCAATCAAATAAGAGACCGCTGAGGTTACAGCAGCAATAATAAGTGTGCCTGTTTTTGTGACTCCGCCGCCCATCATACCCATGAGAGCGCCAAGATCACCTGACTCAGAGGCTTCAGTTAGATCCGCAATAGCATCTACATCGATAAACATACCTGCAAGTATCACTGATATGATAGTTCCAATGACTAAGTAAACGATAATTGGAATCAAACACATCCAACCTGACTTACCACCATCGTGATAACGCTTTACCCAGAGAACAACCCAGCACCAATACATAACAAGACCAATTATACCAACTAAGCTCAAAGCCGGGCTAATTGCAGGCAAAGCTGCCAATACAAACCCGGCAATAACCAAAACCAAAACGCCGCTCATAAATTGACCTGGTCCAATACGGCCAGACGGTGAAAATAGTAAATTCCCCATGAGAATCTCTCCCTCTCGTTGTTTAACGATATGAGAATGCCCAATCCTTACGAAAAAGCAAGGGAAATCCAGATTATGGTTAAGACGGCTCGCCATAGGCATTTCGCCCGGCTTGGGGTTTCGCAAGCGCCAGCCAAAGCGTAAATGCAGCAAGAAGCGCGGCGATTACGAAACTCAATACAGTCTCGCCTTCGGCTTGCCGGGGTTTAAACTCGGCATTTAATCGCTCAACAACCTCCGGAGACGGCGGGTTGTCGCGCGTATATTCACCGTAAGCGGCGAAATATTCAGCTCCGCCATAAACTAACATCACGACAATCATCGTGAGAAACATCAAAGTAATGAGGCCCGTCAAAGGCCAAAGCGTACGGCCAATATCGTGGAGGCGTTTGCCGTAAACGCTATAGGCGATTTGCAAAATCACAAAGGGAAACGCCAAGACAGCGAAGAACCCTGCCATAGATCCGCCTAAGGCATTTATGAGCAATCCATAGAGGGTGAAAATAACGACAAGGCCAATTAATCCAATGAGATAATCTCGTCGTCCGATACGACCGGCAGGAGACAGCAGGAGTTTAAACAAATTAGGCATAAGAGCCATTTAACGCGCACGGCGCTGGGTGCAAGCTTTGCGGCGAAAATGCCGCGCTTGCCCCGCCAATATTATGCAGCTTCGCCCAATGTTGTCTCAATGATATTGCCATGTTCTAACATCTTATGGACGGGGCATTTATTCGCAATTTCAACCAAACGACCACGGGCATCGCTTTCCAGTTTCCCAGTGACATTCAAAACACGAGAGAAGACGTTTTTCGTCTCATCATCGGCTGTCTTTCTCAAACTATGGGTGACCGTGACGGAGATATTCTCAATATCCCAATTTTTACGGCCAGCATACATGCGCAGCGTAATCGCTGTGCAGCTCCCCAATGACGCGCAGAGATATTCAAATGGCGATGGGCCTATATCGGCGCTCCCAAAGCTCAACGGCTCATCGGCGAAAAGATGGTGCCGCCCATTTTTGACATCCAATGTATATTTACCGCCGGGGCGTTCTGTAACTGTGACTGGATCAGCCATTATAAAATCTCCAAAATTTCGGACAGCACCTGCGTTTCATTGCGCAAATCTGCTGTAATCTCCGCTTGTTCTTCATCTTCACCCCAAAGTTCGATTTGGTAGACCGCATCAATTCGGGACAGATGAAAAGCCGCCTCACCGCTAAGCGCCGATCGCATGACAGCCATGGCTAAAATGACGGAACCATAGACAGCAATCAAATGAACAAAAAGTGTCAGCCGAATATCATCCAATCGGATGGCAAAGTCCTCCACCGCCTTTAAGCTAGCCTCGGGCTGCGCAATCACATGCAAACTTTCCGTCGTCTTTAGATCAACACCTTGGGCCGCGCCCCACTCTCGCCATTCGTCCCAAGCTTCGGCTTGACGTTCTTTCAACATGCGAGGCTGCGGCGCGCGGTAACAGAGTAGGTCAGTTTCAGCGTAGCGCCGTGCTTCCGCAATCAAATCCTGCCGCCTCTCAGGCGTTTGCTCCACGGCGACATTTATCAA
>CAYWSI010000199.1:0-3530 GCA_964460585.1 uncultured Algimonas sp. | reverse complement strand
GCTAAACGGCTTATTTATGGACGCCATCGCCGCCGAATAAGCGCCTCGTTTATTTAGGCGCGCGTTTGGCCAATATACGCTGAAGCGTGCGCCGGTGCATATTTAATCGGCGCGCCGTCTCGGATACATTTTTTCCGCATAATTCATAAACCCGTTGAATATGTTCCCATTTCACGCGGTCGGCACTCATAGGGTTCTCTGGCGGCTCTGGCGTTTCGTCGCGCTCTGCGAGTAAGGCTTTGCAAACATCATCTGCATCTGCGGGCTTTGAGAGGTAATCAACGGCTCCGCGTTTGACGGCCGACACCGCTGTCGCTAAATTTCCATATCCTGTTAGCATGACCATTTTAGACTCTGGCCGCTTTGCGTGAAGCAGATCGACAATATCTAATCCGTTTCCATCTTGTAGGCGCATATCGAGGACAGCAAAGGCGGGCGGTGTCATATTCACAATAGATCTGGCCGCTTGGATGGTTTCGACCGCTTTTACAGTGAAACCGCGTTGTTCCATCGCACGCCCAAACCGAGTCCGAAACGGCCCATCATCATCTAAAATCATCAATGTCGCATCACTTGGAAGAGCGTATTCACTCATCAGGTAACTCCTTATCCAAACTCATTTCGGTCTAGACAAACAAATGGTTGTATTTGAATCTAATCATTACTCTTTAGGCGCCGTGAGTCTAGTGCGTGGAAGTGTGACTGTGATGCGCGCGCCGCCCAGCGGAGAGGCTTCATATGTGACCTTGCCGTCCGTCCGCCGAATAAGGCGTTCTGATATGAAAAGACCCAGACCTAAGCCTCCAGCCGTTTTGCCTCTGCGTCTTGTACTGGCATAGGGTTGTCCCAGATTACCTTTCAAAGCTGGGTCAAAACCTGCGCCGTCATCATCAATTATAATCGTGATATTTTCTGCATCCCATCGTGCGATTAACTCGACGCGCGCCCGCGCAAAATCAACAGCATTATCAATATAGTTTTTTAAAGCATAGAGCAGGGCGGGGCTGCGTTTTAAATTGGGGACGGGCCCGTCTCCTTCGCAGGAAATATAAATATTCTTGTCGCGATTAATGAAAGGCTCGGCGGCCTCTTCCAATAAGGTTTCTAAACAGAGCCTATCATGGATTAAATCGCTGGTATCCCCGCGCGTAGCTAATTGCTCTAAAATCTCTCGGCAGCGTTGGGCTTGCGAGAGAATAAGAGCGGCATCTTCGCCAAGGGGCGTATTCGCCTCAATTTCTCGGGTCATTTCTCTAGCCGTGACTTGGATTGTCGCTAGCGGTGTTCCAAGCTCATGGGCTGATGCTGCAGCGAGAGCGCCCAGAGCGCTGAGTTTTTGCTCATGCGCTAACATGGCTTCAGTCGCGGCAAGGGCAAAGGCCATTTTCCGGCTTTCAGCTGTGGACCGCCAAGCCGCTAAAGATGTGTAAGTCGCGCCCACACACAGCGCGAGCCAGATTCCGAGCTGTAAAATCGGCGGAAGCTCGAAGCCTCCCGTTGGCGACCAAGGCAAGGGATGGTGAAAATAGACCAAAGCACAGGAGAGCATAAAGGCCATACCGCCAAGCGAGAAAACCACCCAGCGAGATAAGGTCGTTGCCGCTGTGACAACGGGAGCGAGGAAGAGAATTGAGAAAGGATTGACGACTCCTCCCGTCAAATAGAGCAGCGCCGCTAATTGCCACAGATCAAATCCTAATTGCATGAAGGCCTCAAAATTCGTGACGCGGCGATCTAAGGGTAGCCAATAGGTCACGGCTAAATTGACAGTGGCAGAAGCGAAAGTGATGAGGCAGCAGGCCAAAACGGGATATTCATATTGCAGGATGAGGCTGACGATGAACAGAGCAATGGTTTGGCCGAAAATTGCACCCCAACGTAAAGTGACAAGCGTCTGACGGCGCAGGGCCCCTAAACTGTCGGCAGATTGATGATCGCGAACAGAGGCATAGCCACCGAAGGTCTTTCGGGATGTATCAATATTCGGTTCTGTTGCGTTATGCGCTTTCACATCCAGCTCTTTCATTTATATGGCATTTATACGGGCCTTTAACCCTATACGTTTGAAAGAGCATTGCAGTATGAGAATTGCTTTAAATTTGACGATGAGCCTTTTTGTCGCAGCTGCCCTTTGGGGGTGTCGGGCCGACAGCGCCTCTGGTGAGGCGGGTGTTTCAGGCAAGACTGTGGTGAGCCACGGGACCGCATCTATTGGCGGGGCCTTTACACTGATCGATGATACAGGCGCGCGAGTTACTGAAGCCGATTTATTGGGGAAACCACATCTGATTTATTTTGGTTTTGCCTATTGTCCTGATATCTGCCCCACCTCCTTGCAAAAACTTGGCGCGGCGCAGCAGCTTATGGGCAAGGCGGGGGATGATGTCGGCTATGTTTTAATCACCGTGGACCCGGAACGCGACACAGTCGAGAAAATCTCGCAATATGTCAGCCATGAGCCTTTTCCGTCGGGTTTGCGCGGATTTACAGGCAGTGCCGCGCAAATAGAAACCGCGAAAGCGGCTTATAAAATTGTGGCAACGAAGAGCAATTTTGACGGTGGCCCTGTTGAGGAAGGGTCAGATGATTATACGGTTAATCATTCTGACATTATTTATCTCATGGGCGCGGACGGAAAATTTGCAGATTTCTTTTCGTCGCGCTCCACACCGCGAGATATTGCCGTGCGTGTGGGTCAGGAATTATTGAAGTCTGATAAATAGACCTGAGACTTCGCGCTTATCTATTTTTTCCGGGTACCCATTTTACGTCAGACTTGCCTTGGTCATTGCACCACCGCGCAGCAACAAAGAGGAAGTCTGAGAGCCGGTTGAGATAGCTGAGCGCATCTGGGTTTACCTTATCTTCTGCCGCTAGGGCGACGCAGACCCGCTCTGCGCGGCGGCAAACCGTTCTGGCTTGATGGAGATAGGCGGCGGGCGCATGTCCGCCCGGCAAGACGAATGAGTTGAGCGGTTCAAGGTCCGCGTTTAAATCGTCCAGCTCTTGTTCTAATCGGCTTGTTTGCGCGGCCACCATGCGCAACGCATATTCACTGTCCGCTACGCCTTTTTTGGGCAGCGGCGTGGCAAGGTCTGCGCCAAGGTCAAATAAGTCATTTTGAATGCGGGAGAGCATTTTATCTAAGGTCTGATTTTCCAAATGCAGCCGCACGAGGCCAATGACGCTATTGGTTTCATCGACATCGCCGTAAGCTCGCACGCGCAGCGCATCTTTACCCAGACGTGATCCATCAACAAGGCCGGTTGAGCCGTCATCCCCCGTGCGGGTGTAGATTTTATTGAGCTTAACCAATTACGCGCCCTTTGACCGCATATAGACCGTTAGAGCCAAGAGGACGATAGCGGCGACTTGCGCATAAATTCTGCGCCACATCCATGTGTTGGATTTTTTGCGGTTCTCTTCGCTTTTCTTGCTCATGGCGACTGTGCCCATCACCAAGGTGAGTACAACACAGGCAAAGGCGAGGCCTGTTAAAATATAGAGAATCGTAATCATGGTGAGGGTCC
>CAYWSI010000198.1:0-3542 GCA_964460585.1 uncultured Algimonas sp. | reverse complement strand
TCATAACTCTGTACGCGATTTAAGTGATAAAATATGACGCCGTCGGCTATGCTGACGGTCTTTGTATATTTAATTCGGTCTTAGGAGACCCAAATGTCGTACATGATAAGAGCCATTTTTGTTGCAGTTCTGGCGGTTAGTTTTTTCACCGCCGCCCCCGCGCAGGCGCAATCCAAAAAAGAATTATCTGCGCAAAATGTGGCTTTAGCGGAGAGATTAGCTCGGTTGGAATCCCGTATGCTCACGGGCGACCCTGCGGCTGAACGACTTATGGCGCGTATTGATTCGTTAGAAACGGCTCAAAGAGCCCTTCGCGGGGAACTTGAGCGTGTGGCTTATGAGCGTGATGGGTTGAAAGGCGAAGTGATGCAGCTGCGGACTGAGCTGCAAATCATTCAGGATATGGCAGGGCGCATGCGGGTACATTTGGACGCTGTTGACTTGATTGCACAGGAACAAAGCCGTCCGATACAATCTCGGACAGGGCCCATCTCAAGCGGACCGACGACCCCGCTTGATCCCCTTGGCGGCGCGCCCGTCTATCGCGAACAGCCTTTAGTGCTTGGCGGTGGCCAAACGTCAGCTCCAACTGTTCAGTCAAATGATATTGCGGAATTAGGGGAAACGGGGAAGCGGCTTTTAGCTGAGGGTGATTTCGCAGGCGCGCAAACTTCACTCAAACAATATCTTCAGTTTAATCCTGAGGCCTCCGATGCTGGCGAGATGAATTTTTATCTCGGTGAGAGCTATTATGTTCGCGGTGGCTATGCGGATGCTGCGGATGCCTATATTACGAGTATGAAGCTTGACCCTCGCGGCGTGAAAGCGCCAGATGCCATGGTGCGCCTTGCGGGTGCCTTGCGGGAATTGGGGAAAACGTCTGACTCCTGTGCCACATTGGCCAGCCTGCCGAACCAATATCCAGATGCGTCTCCTACGGTTACAAGTAAAGCCAAGCTAGAAGCCGCGCGTTCAGGCTGCTAAGCTCTGCGGGTGAAACTCCCGCTTATCCATCTTGATACGCCTGCAGCTATCGCCTTTTCAGGGGGCGGGGATAGCACCGCTTTGCTGTATGCCTGCCGGAACCATCCGCAGGTCACACATGCTTTTATTATTGATCATGCGCTGCGAGACGGAAGTGCATCAGAGACAGATAAGGCAGCAGGCATCGCGCGCGCAATGGGCTATAAAGTAAAAACGCGGCGCTGGCCTCACGACGGCATTAAAACTGGCATTCAAGCTAAAGCCCGCACTTATCGATATCAGGCTATGGGCGAAATGTGCCGCGCAGAAAATCTTCAAACTTTACTCACAGCGCACACCCAAGATGATCAAGCCGAGACGGTGTTAATGCGGTTAGATCGCGGAACCGGATGGAGAGGTATGGCGGGTATGGCGGAAACGGCTTATGCACCGCTTTGGCCTGCCTTGGCGGACGTCACGCTTTACCGTCCATGGCTGGAGGTGACGCGCGCAGATATCCGGCGCTATAATGCGCATCATGGGTTAGAGTTTGTTGATGACCCTTCAAATGAAAATCCAGAGTTTGCACGAGTGCGGGCGCGGCAAGCTTTATCCGTGAATCATGATTTACGGGAAGACCTGCTGAAGCAGCAGAAAAAAGCGTTTCAGAAGCTCACCGTAGAACGTGGAACATTTGCGAATTGGCTGGCGGAACATGCCATTATTCATGAACAAGGTTTTGTTGAAACGCAGGCTGTACCGCCTTCAGAACTATTGCAACATATCCTCACTGCAGTGTCAGGACAGGGCGGTCCGATTGACGCTGTTAAACGCGCTCGGCTTTGCGCGGATATGTCGAACCCTGAGTTCAAAGCTGCGACTCTCTCTGGGGCTTGGGTCGTCCGAAAAATGACGGCGGGCGGTCACAGTTTTGTGTACCTGCGCGATAGGGTTGCAGTATTGGGGCGCAGCGGTACGGCGAAATTATCATCAGTCCAGTTGAAGCTTCATGTTCCGCATGTCTGGGATGGTCGTTTTATTTGTATGGCTAAAACAAATAATATTCATGTAGAGCCTGCGAAGGGATATCTACAAAACTTACGACAAATCTCTGAATTTAAGCCTCTTTTTGACGTGCCTGCCGAGGTTAGAGCGACGTTGCCTCTCTTTTTTCATAACAATACCCCCATTGGGTTTGGGGCATTTGAAACTGAAAAAGTCTCATCCAAAGCCTGTTCGGCGTCCCGCTTGCAAGGCCTGTTTTATAAATGAACTCTGTCCCAATTTGAGTCGTATGAAACCCATGTGTAGTCGGTGCTTTTTTTTGGCGTTCGATCTCCCATATGTTATAGAGCAAGAAACACGAACCCCTTATAAGGTCCGAACCAAATGAAAAACGCCAATACTCGCAATTTTATTGTTTGGGGCATTGTGATTGCTCTCCTCTTGGCTATGTTTGTAGCCAGCAATCCGACAATCAATAGTCCCGCAAATGACGAAATAACCTATTCTGATCTTCAGGAAAAAATCGAAGCTGGCAATGTGAAATCCGCGACTATTGATGTCGAAGGTGGTGTGATTTCTGGGACTCTGAGTAATGGTGAAGATTACCGCACGAATATCGGGCCTATTAATTTAAACGCGGATGCCTTGTTCGAAAATACTGACATTCCTTATGAGTATGAGGAACGCACGACGCCAAGTGCTTTGGGCAGCATCTTACTCGCTATTTTACCTATCCTTTTGATTGCAGGTCTCTTCCTCTTATTCTTCAAAAACATGCAAGGCGGCGGACGCGGCGGCGCCATGAGTTTTGGCAAGTCTAAGGCAAAGCTTCTGACTGAAAATAGTCAGCGTAAAACTTTTGACGATGTTGCCGGTGTGGAGGCCGCTAAGGAAGATTTGAAAGAGGTCGTTGAATTTCTAAAAGACCCAACCCGCTTTACGCGTCTTGGCGCGAAAATTCCGACAGGCGCATTGCTTGTCGGTCCTCCGGGGACAGGTAAGACTTTGCTCGCGCGCGCTGTTGCTGGTGAGGCGGGCGTTCCGTTCTACACGATTTCTGGCTCTGACTTTGTCGAGATGTTTGTGGGTGTGGGTGCCTCACGCGTTCGCGAAATGTTTGCCGAAGCGCGTAAGCAAGCGCCTTGTATCATCTTTATTGACGAGATTGACGCCGTTGGCCGTCACCGCGGTGTGGGCACATCGGGTGGTCATGAAGAACGTGAGCAGACCTTGAACCAGCTCCTCGTTGAGATGGACGGCTTTGAAGGTGATGAAGGCATCATTATTATCGCGGCGACAAACCGCCCTGACGTTTTAGATAAAGCTTTGTTGCGTCCGGGGCGTTTTGACCGTCAAATCGAAGTGCCTTACCCAGATATTCAAGGCCGCGAAAAAATCCTTGAAGTTCATATGAAGGGCAAGCCAATCGCGGCGGATGTTGAAATTAAATATGTTGCGCGCGGTACGCCCGGTTTCTCTGGTGCGGATTTGATGAACCTCGTCAATGAAGCTGCGCTTCTTTCTGCGCGCCGTAATAAGTTGAAAATCACGCAGCGCGAATTTGAAGATGCGCG
>CAYWSI010000197.1:0-3579 GCA_964460585.1 uncultured Algimonas sp. | reverse complement strand
GTTTGGCCTGTGACATAAGCCGCCTCATCAGAGGCTAAATAGAGCGCACCCGCCGCAATATCGCCCCCTTCACCCAGCTTTGCCGCAGGGATTCGGGATAAAGTCGCCTCTTTCTGAGCGTCATTTAGCGCATCCGTCATAGGAGAGCGGATGAATCCAGGGGCAATACAATTGACTGTGATACCACGAGACGCGACTTCTTGCGCCAAGGATTTAGAGAAACCAATCATACCGGCCTTGGACGCCGCATAATTCGTTTGACCCGGATTTCCTGTCACACCGACGATAGATGTTATGCCAATAATTCGGCCTGAGCGGGCCTTCATCATCGGGCGTAAACAAGCTTTGGCGAGCCTGAAATAGCTTTCCAAATTAATTGTAATGACATCGTCGAAATCTGCTTGTTTCATCCGCATCAAAAGGCCGTCTTTTGTGATGCCCGCATTTGCAATCAAAATATCAATCGGACCACCCAAAGCCTCTGCAGCTTGGCTTGGCAGTGCATCAACGGCGTCTCCATCGGAGAGATTACAGGGCGTTACCGCGCTACGGTCACCGAGCTCCGCTGCTAAAGCTTCCAATTTTTCGGCGCGTGTCCCAGATAAGGCGACATGCGCACCTTGTTTGTGCAGAAGACGCGCAATCTCACCGCCGAGCCCTCCCGTTGCACCTGTAACTAAGGCGCGCTTTCCTGTCAGGTCGAACATAATTCTATCCCTTAATTTTCGCCGCAAAAGCTTCGAGCGCTTCGGGACTATCGAGTTGATTGCCATCAAGGCCTTTTACAATACGGCGCAACATGACGGTGAGAACTTTCCCGCAACCCGGCTCCGCGAGCGTATCAATACCGCCGTCACTCGCCATCCATTCCACAGTTTCACGCCACCGCACGCGTCCAGTCACCTGTTTAACAAGGTCTTCCCGCAAATCATCAGGGTCACTGATTGGACGGGCCTGTATATTATTCACCACAGGCACGAGCGGCGGTAACATCGTATGTTCACCCAATGCTTCGCGCATCACATCCGCAGCAGGTTGCATGAGATCACAATGAAACGGCGCAGAGACATTCAGCATCATGGCTTTTTTAACGCCGGCATCACGCGCAGCTTGAGCAGCGGCTTCAACGGCGGCTTTTTCGCCAGATAAGACAATCTGCCCCGTAGCATTATCATTCGCCATTTGAACAATTCCAACCTCAGAGCCTTTCACACAAGCTGCTTCTGCGTCTTCAACACTCGCGCCTAAAAGCGCAGCCATCGCGCCGACTCCAACAGGCACAGCAGCTTGCATCGCTTCACCGCGAATCCGAAGAAGTTTCGCTGTATCTGTAATTGACAGAGTTTTAGCCGCTGCCAGCGCAGAATATTCTCCAAGACTATGACCCGCCACAAATGCGGCATCTGTCACTTTTACACCAAACTCAGTGTCTAAAGCCTGCATCGCGGCGATTGAGCACGCCATTAAAGCAGGTTGCGTATTTGACGTCAGCGTCAAATCCGATTCTGGTCCATTCCACATTAAATCAGACAAATTCTGCTCTAAAGCCGAATCAACCTCCTCAAAAACTTCCCGTGCAGACGGAAATGCCTCTGCGAGTGATTGCCCCATGCCGACATATTGACTGCCTTGTCCCGGAAATATGAATGCGAATGCCATAAGATCCTCTTTATATACGAAGGCGTAAGCTAGGCTATCTAGCCCTAGGGTCAATCCGCTTTAGACAAATTCGACCGTCATTTTTAAGATAATTTATGATGTTAATTAATCAGATGTGTTAAACAGCTGTTAACCAAGGTTAATTACCTGATTCGACAGGGGTGATATTTGGACTTGAGGGTGGGATAAATGGCATTTTTCCGAAAATCAAAAAAAACGGCTGAACAGGGGAAACCTGCCAAGTTAGGTGATAAGGATATAAGCGGTCAAGCCAAATGGAACGAGCTGGAGCGATTGGTGAACAAGGACAACGCGGCCTTTGAAACCAGCGATGATTCTCCAAAAGTCAACAGTCATAAAAGCACTGGGTCTAAAATTGACCTAGACGAATCGTACCAAGATTTAAATTTTCAGACCAAAAAATCGCCTAAGGCAAAACCTGTCACCTTCGATTCAGACCTCAAAGTCGATCTCCCTGATGACATTAAGTTTGTCGACATTACCTCGCCAAGCTCCGAAAATACACCTCAATCTTCCATTGATGCGATGATGCCATCAGAGCATTTCGAACCTGAATCGATTGCGAGTTCAGAGGCTACGGCCCAATCGGAGACTCTGGCAAATACCCTAGACGAAGATTTTATACCCTCACAACCAAGTGCCAGCCGCCCTGAACGGGCTGATATTGGCACAATGCGTTTGGATGTCGCTCGCATTTCAGCCGATATTCAAAGCGGTGAAGAATTATATCGCCGGGCACAACAAAGAATTGAAAACCTTACGAATTTCGTGGAACGGGCTGAGGTTGATTTCTCAATGCTCAACCGCCTGGAGCCGGAAAACCGCCGCCTAAAAGCTCGAAACCGCACGATCCAACGTGAAATAGAGGCGAATATTCAAAAAATGAATGTCCTTCGCGCGGATTTAGAAGACCGCGAACATAGGTTGGCTGAGAAAACTCGAATTTATGAATCGACACTTGGAAAACTCTCTTCAGCACAAAAATCAGTACAAGAATACGAACGCGCTCTGAATAAAACCCGCGGGAGTTCAGATCGAAATGCACTCAAGTCAGAACGACTTCAAACCTCTTTAGATGTGGAACGCCGTGAGAACGAAGTCCTTCGTAACCGTCTCAGCGAAACCCTCACCGAGATGGAATCTCAGAAAACCTCATATATTGAAGCCAAGAAAGTTGCGGATAGTCTTGCACAGGATTGTTCAGATTTCCGCCAACAAGCTGAAACAGCAGAGAAAGATGCAGATACGCTGCGTAAAGACCTGACCGCAGCTCAAAAACAAAATAATGTCATGAAAGCTGAAATGGTAAGTCTTCACGAGGATATACGCGCCTTCAAAACGCAAACCGAGTTTTCGATCATTAGCCGCGAAGACGAAATGACCGCGATGCAGCAGCAAGTCGCCCTGCTCACCAAGCAATTGGAAATTAAGGATGAAATCCTCAAAAATGCCGCCCGCGACGTCCAAGAGCTCCGCAAAGTTCGGACAGCGCAAGACCTAGAGCGTGAACGCTTAGAAGCGCATATTGAAACGCAGGCCTTCCAATTAGACCAGGCAAATTCAGACCTTGTAAAGTCACGGCAAGATGTCACTGACTTCGACAGGCGCTACCGCGACGTTGCGACCGCTCTGTCCGTCGCGCAAACTCGCCGCATGTCAAGTGAACCTTCTGAAGCCCCAGACATACAGCCGAACCCTACAGTACAGAGAGCTGAAGGTGCGACTTTTGAGGATGACGCTTTATCGGATCTCTCCAACGGGGATGTACATGATCACATCATGGATTACCGCTTCGGCTTGGGTAAGAATGTCACATAAATTCACCCAAACTCTCTGCCGTCCGCTTTAATACAGCTTTTCGCTAGACAAACCTCCCCGTTTCCCTTAGTCGGCGCGCTT
>CAYWSI010000196.1:0-3607 GCA_964460585.1 uncultured Algimonas sp. | reverse complement strand
GCTCTTCTTCATCCGTAGATTCTCCTAATGTGGAAAAGTCTACTTCGAAACCCCGTTAATTTGCGGGGGGATTACATGGCGCCTGATGCCAAGAGGAACCCGATACAGCCTCGTCGGCTATCCTGTGCACGTGTGCCTGGCAAATTGGTAGTTAGATGACTGCCATGGTATGGAATAATTCGCAGCAATTTTGGCGCCAAGCATAATTATCGATTTGCGCATGCATCTGTGGAGCGTGGCTGAAAACTGAGTGGGTGTTTGCTTTGACAAAGCTTCGCAAGTTCGATCGTCAGCGGTAGCTTTGGAAAAGCGGGTCATTATCTGTGTTCAAAGTCTCGGGTGGATCGGTGCCCTAGATTACTTGCCTGAACTTCTTGCACGCAGTGTACTCAGTGAATAGGAAGAATAACCTGCGTTTTCCTAGATTGTACGGAGTACTGGGTTAAGCGCTTGGGAAGTTGGCGTTGGAGAGTGGGTATCAAAAACTATGGCGTGGTTGATTTACTGTCGGTTGGGTTGGGCTCGCCGTTAGGGGTCTGGAACTCGACAACCGGCGTATAGATGGTTGAATCACTTGATCTTGACCGAACCAGTTCTACAACTACGCCATCGGTTTCAATCGCCGTACTTAGAAAGTTCTCGGTCGACGAATAGGAAAAGAAGGCTCCGCCTAGCAGGGCGAGACCACCCAATGAGAAGCCACCCGTTATTAGGGCAAGTGATTTCATAATTCCCTCGTTTGGGGCGCTACGGTGTCGTAAGTAGATGCGTTGAGTTTAGGGAGAATAACCCGATTTTTCCTCGATTGCTCTGAGTAGAGGATTCAGTATTTATTCGAACAGCGGGTGCTGGTAGACCGCTCACAATTTATGTTGGAACCGATCATACAGCTGTGGTCCCAATGCGCCCAACTTAAGTAAGAGACGAGTTGGCGTGAGGAAATGTGGCATCCCTTAATAGTAGGTGATACCCAAGAATTAGTTAAACAGCAAAGTGATGGGTCTAAGGTGGGTGTATAAGCCGACATCCGTACCGAGACTATTTGCGAACTATTGATCTCTATAGCTATGTCTATGTGCGGCCGGTGATTTGGCCATCTGATCTAGGGCCAATTTGAGCAGGTGATGCCGCCGTAATTATCTGCTGCGCAAGGACTTGCTTGTTGGGTTGAACCCTTTTCCTACTTTTTCACGCATAAATGAACATCCAAAGGCAATTTTCATGAGGCCACCCATGCACGAAGTACGGCATTCAGCTGGAAGTCGCGATTTATTCAAACGGATGATTGCGAGCGCCCTAGCAGCACTGACTGTATGGATGAGCCCTGTGGTCTGGGCGGAAACTTTGGTTGTGGCTTCTATTTTACCAAATAGCCGTTCAGTCGAATTAGGAACGCCAGCAACCCTGTTTGCCAGCGTGTTGAATGCCGGTTCCATGGAGGCGATGGACTGCGGTGTTTCACTACCGCCAGAGATGGCTGCGCTCGGCGCGACATTCAGTTTCCAAACGACGGATCCTGCAACCAATAGCCCTGTCGGCGCGGTTAACCAGCCTGTGAACATTTTGCCCGGAGCTGTGCAAACCTTTGTTTTGCGGATGGAACCCTCGCAGGAGGTCGCCGCAGTAGAAATCACCCCACTGTTTCAATGTGAAAACGCGTCTCCTGCCGGCACCATTTTAGGGGTGAATACGTTTACCTTTGCAGCGAGCTCAACTCCAGTACCTGATGTCGTTGCCCTCGCTGCAACGCCCACAAGCGATGGCATCGTCAATATCCCCTCCGCAACTGGAATTAATGCCTTTTCCGTGGCCAGTATAAATCTCGGTATTGAAGGCATGATTAGCGCCACCGCTGAGCTAAGCACGCCGGGGCTCCCTGTCTCGATCACGGCGTGCGAAACAGACCCGGCAACAGCTGAGTGCATCAACCCTACCAGCCCGACTCCTGATCCCATCGATACTACGATCGCGGGCATGGCGACACCAACGTTCAGTTTTTTCGTAACGGGTTCGGGCGATGTGCCGTTCGACCCGGCGACCAACCGGGCCGTGGTGCGCTTTACTGATCAGGTAGGCGAAATACGCGGGGCAACCAGCGTTGCGCTAAGAACCACTCTAGCCGTACCACGTTTGGACGAGAGTTTTGCAACGGGCGGGTTTGTCGAATTTGATGCATCCACCAGCGATGATGATTCTAATCGCCAATCCACGATGGACAGCATTGTCTTGGCCAACGGACAGATTCTGCTGGTTGGCACCCAAGACGGAGCAACATTTAGCGATGACTTAACACTGCGGCGAATAAACGTCGACGGGACCATAGATAACAGTTTCGGTGACGAGGGATTGGTAATCGTCAGCACTAGCGAACTCATGCCAACCGGGATCCGGTTCGGATTTTTCATACGAGTGGTCGAATTGGCCGACGGTCAACTCATGGTATTGACCGATGCCGATGATGATCTCTTGTTCTTGCGATTCACCGCCGATGGTCTACTGGACACCTCTTTCGGGAACGCGGGCGTAAGTACATTAGACATTTCTGGTCAAGAAGATGGTCTAAGAGACGCTGTCTCGATGACCGATGGCGGTATCGTGGTTGTCGGAGCAATCGACAATCCAGCTTCATCCTCAGCGAGCGATCCTTTTGTCCTGCGTCTAACAGCGGACGGAATTTTGGACCCAACATTTGGCACGAATGGGGTCAGTATTGTTAGTGCTCTCGGTCCAGATGTTCTCTCAAACAGCTTCGATGCAGTGACACAGACTGCGGACGGTAGGATCGTTGCAGTGGGTGTTGCTCGAAACTCAACAGCATTCGATATAGGGGACGACTTGCTTTTGGCAAGATTTATGGGAAATGGCACGCCAGATGGGTCTTTTGGCGACGCAGGGCTAGTTGTTTTGGATACTGGATCAAGTGGTGAAGTACTGATCGGAGTGGATACAAATTCGGCAGGCGATGTATTTGCAACCGGCGAACGCAACAATGATCAGATTCTTCTTAAACTATTAGAAAACGGCACGCTGGACACCAGTTTTGGAACACAAGGTTTCGTATTTTTGGATCTGCCAGACGATCAGGGTAATGAGGTATCTAACTCTGGAGAGGTAGTTATTGTTCAGCCTAACAACACCCTATTGGCAATCGGTAGTTTTGCCAATAGCGGCTGTCGTCGGTTTGTAGTGACGAGCTTCACTGAGAATGGCGCTTTGGTGCCAAACTTCGGAGATGCTGGCATTTTTTCCTTCGACTTTGATGAGCAAGATGATCTCTGCGACAGCTTCGAAACTGCCGTTCAGGACGAGCAAGGCCGTCTTATCACAGCGACTAGTGCGAACACCGAACTTTCCTCCGACACGAACGTGCGGGTGAGTCGATTCATAGTGCGGTAAGTGTATTTAGTAGGGGCGGGCATCCACAGATGTTGCTGCGCAAGGAACCGATTTCGTGATGGATACGGTTCTAATGGTTGTTGTTTTAAATCCAGAGGATTGAATTAGATTGTGCGAATAAAAGTCCTTGAAAATACCTGCGATCAACTCAACGTTCGGATGGTGCCAATAGGTGTGCCCATTGTCCTCGCCTTTGGTGGACTGTTAGTTC
>CAYWSI010000195.1:0-3623 GCA_964460585.1 uncultured Algimonas sp. | reverse complement strand
TTTTGCGGTAATGGCTAAATTTGGGGAATGAAAGTCTCTATTTATCATCGCCGCCGCTTCCATCCTGATATCATCCCCCATTGAGTTCGTCGTATTAAAGGCTTGGGTTACAGATACGAATGAGACCTCACGCTTGTCAAAGACTTCAACTAGTTTGGAGAAATCCGTAAGGGACCGCGTAAGCCTATCCACCTTATATACGACTTCGCCGAAAATCACGCATTTTCCCTGTAAATTCCCTGTTTTTCAGGAAATAACGCGTGAGAGTCTTTCGGGTATGACTGCGCGCACCGCCACTACCTTCTGGCGCAAACCGACCTCTATATGCCCACCTGAGATGCCGCCATCATCATATTGATTAGGCAAGCAAGTCCAACCTTCTCTGGCCTGTGAGTGTATATAGGCTTCACAAGCTTCTCTCTGTGCATGCAGGGAGTTAAACTGGAGCTGAAGGCCTTCTTCCGAGGACTTTCTTGTATATACCGCACAGCGAACACGCTTCATTGAGATACTCCAAAGAAATGCGGTCCAGAGCGATGCGATCCCGTAATGGCTTTCGCGATTGGAGTGAGGGAGGTGAATAACCTTCCGTCATAGGCATAGCCTTTATCTAATACGTCCACCGTATAGGTTCGCCCTTGCCAGTCTCTCGATAGGCGTGTGCCTGATGAGAGGCGCTGCTTAGGTTTAATGGACTTTTGCGTTGTTGATCCAGTTTTTGATAACTGTAGTTTTGCTAGGGCTTTTCTGAGCTCCCTGACATCACCTAGTGCGCGTTTGGCCTGAAGTTCCCAACCAATGATTAACCGCATCAATCCCTGAATATGCGTCCTCCAATCCCAGAAACCTTACATCAAAATGGTACATAAAAAAGGGGCTGGACACTTTGGCGCACACCGACCAGTTTAACGCACTCAAGAATGAGGCCTCTATACTGGAGGGTTAGCTGATTATTGGTGGCATCTCATTTTTTAAGACTTGTAGAATGCTGGCCACAATGGACACGCGGGCGGTAGAGAGATAAGTTACGACGGAATTTAGAGATTATAAATAAATATGAAACGCCTTCTACGACAAGTTCATTATTGGCTTTCATTAGCTGTGTTTATTCCCAGTGGGATTATCTTTTTCGCGGGCATTTTTCTCCTCTTAAAAAAGGAAATTAGCTGGATACAGCCTCCCACGGAACGTGGCTCTATTGTCAATGAAATGCCGCAAATTAGCTATGAGCAAATGCTCTCTGCGAGCCGTTCCAAACCTCAAGCAGGTATAGCCGTTTGGACTGATATTAAAAAAATTGATTACCGTCCCGACAAAGGGATTGCCAAGGTGATTTCAAACACAGGATGGGAAGTCCAAGTCGATATGGGCACAGGCGAGGCCTTAAGTGCAAATTATAGACGGTCTGATTTGATAGAGAGCCTTCATGACGGCTCATTTTTTGCTGATTGGGTGAAACTCTATGTCTTTCTTCCCGTCGGGCTTATTCTCATTATTATGTGGGGGACAGGCATTTACCTCTTTCTTCTGCCGCAGATGGCGAAAGCGCGAAAACGTGCTCGAAAACGAAAAAATGCCACGTATTAGCCCCTATTTTTTCTACTGAGAGGCGAATAAACTATTAACCATAAAAATGAGTCCCTACGGATATAGGGTTACAGAATTGGGGACGTATATGCGGTTTTTATGGTTAGTTTTAGTCATCTGCCTCTCATTACCTCTTACAGCGCTCGGCCAAAGCGCGGGCGAGGATGAAGACAATAAAGATCCCTTATCGAGCGGGACATTTAAAGATTTTGAATTTCGGAATATTGGCCCCGCTCTTATGTCGGGGCGGATTGCCGATATCGAAATCGTTCAGGATGATCCGGCAACATGGTATGTCGGTGTTGGCTCTGGCGGCGTTTGGAAAACCGTCAATGCGGGTACCACCTGGACGCCATTATTTGATAAAGAAGCCTCTTATTCTATCGGTGAAATTGCTCTTGACCCGTCCGATGTCAATACGGTTTGGGTCGGCACGGGCGAGAACACAGGCGGCCGTCATAATGGATTTGGCGACGGGGTTTACCGCTCGCGGGATGGCGGCGAGACATGGGAAAACCTTGGTTTAGAAAATTCCGACCATATCTCAAAAATTATCGTCCATCCCGAAGACCCGAACACGGTTTGGGTCGCGGCTCAGGGGCCCCTTTGGTCAAAGGGTGGTGACCGCGGTTTGTTTAAAACGACGGATGGCGGGAAGACGTGGAAGAATAAGTTGTCAGCGGGTGTATGGACGGGGGTCACGGATCTTGTGATTGATCCGAGAAATCCTGACCGGCTTTATGCTGCGACATGGCAACATCATAGAACCGTCGCGGCCTATATGGGCGGGGGTCCAGAATCTGGCATCCATGTATCCGATGACGGCGGCGAGAATTGGGAAAAAATAAAAACCGGACTTCCAAAAGGCAATATGGGCAAAATTGGCCTTGCGATTTCTCCGCAAAACCCAGACGTGCTCTATGCCGCAATCGAACTCGATCGGCGCACAGGCGGCGTTTGGCGCTCGCAAACCAAAGGCATGTCTTGGACAAAAATGTCAGACGCCGTGGGCGGCGGGACAGGGCCGCATTACTATACGGAAGTTTTCGCCAGTCCGCATCAATTTGATAAAATCTACATGGTTAGTAATACGACGCAGATTTCTGAAGATGGCGGCAAAACATGGGCAAATATCAATAATGAATATAAGCATGTGGATGATCACGCCATTGCCTTTCGCGCAGATGATCCAGAGTATATTTTGTTCGGGTCTGATGGCGGATTATATGAATCCTATGATAGCGAAAAAACATGGCGCTTTATAAATAATCTACCCGTCACTCAATTTTATAAGGTCGCGGTGGATGATGCCGAGCCATTTTATAATGTCTATGGCGGCACTCAAGATAATAATTCGCAAGGCGGGCCGTCTCGGACAGATAATCGTCACGGTATTCGCAACTCGGATTGGTTCATAACCCTTTTTGCCGACGGTCACCAATCAGCCACAGAACCGGGCAATCCTGATATTATGTATGCCGAATGGCAGGAAGGGAACCTCGCGCGTATCGACCGAACAACGGGAGAAATTGTACATATTCAGCCCCAACCCGGACCGGATGAGCCTGTTGAGCGTTTTAATTGGGATGCGCCAATTTTTGTCAGCCAACACGACCCAAAACGCGTCTATTTCGCTTCATACCGTCTCTGGAGATCAGATAATCGCGGGGATGAGTGGACAGCGATATCGGAGGATCTCACCCGTAATCAAGACCGTATGCTGCTCAATATCATGGGCCGTAAATGGTCATGGGAAGGCGGATGGGATTTCCGCGCGATGTCGCAATATAATACGATTACTTCGATTGCTGAATCCCCCATTGATGAAGATATTCTCTATGTCGGAACAGATGATGGATTAATCCAAGCGACTTCGGACGGCGGTGAAAATTGGCAGCGGATTGCGGTGCGCTCTTTGCCGGGTGTTCCGCATACGGCTTTCGTCAATGACATTCGCGCAGACCTCTATGATGCCAATACAGTTTATGTCGCGCTCGATAATCATAAATATGGCGATTATAAACCTTATCTTCTCA
>CAYWSI010000194.1:0-3648 GCA_964460585.1 uncultured Algimonas sp. | reverse complement strand
TCATCACGCTGGTGAAACCGCAATTCGAAGTTGGCAAAGCCAATATTGGCCGCGGCGGTTTGGTGAAAACACAAGAGCTGGGACTGCGGGCGCTGGATAGTGTAAAACAGTGGACGGAAAAGCAGGGCTGGGACGTGGTGGCAAGCTGTCCATCTCCCATATTAGGCGGGTCAGGAAATACGGAATATCTGCTCCACGCACAGCGCCGCCCGACAGAAATTTAAATTATAGTTTTAAGGAGGGGCTTTAAATTTGGGCAAATAAAAACCCCGCCCTAAACAGTCGCAATTTTGCGAAATGTTAGGGGCGGGGTTAAAACTCTTAAGTCTGAGACTTATTTTAAAGTCTAGCGACGGCCTCTAAAACCTCGGCGGCGAGACCCGAATCCTCGGCTAGAGAATCCTCTATTTCTAAAGCCACGATTAGAAAACCCTCTGTTGGAGAAGCCTAAGCCTACGCTAGAAAATCCTCTATTTCCGAATCCTCTATTCCCGAACCCACTGTTGGAGAAACCTAAGCCTACGCTAGAAAACCCTCTATTCCCAAATCCTCTACTGCGGAATCCTCTGTTGAATCCACTTCCAATATTGATGTTTAGCGAGGTGCGGCCGAACCCTGAATTACCGAAACCAGACCCGCCATAATAATAAGGGGACGAATAGACGGGACGGCTATAAACAGGCTGGCTATATACGGGTTGGCTATAGACGACGCGAGGCTGCTGATAATAGGTCGTGCCCCCGTTGTAATATCCGCCGCCATTGTAAGACCCACCGCGATATTGATTGCTGCGGGAGTTGTTTCCAGCAATCGCAGCACCTGCGACGCCGCCGATGAGACCGCCAGCGATTCCAAATTCCGTGCTTCGACCGCGCGGTGCGATGCCGTCACCAATAGCAGCACCTGCCGTGCCACCTATTAGAGCACCTAAAAGTTGACCGCCGCCATTATTATTGAATTGGGCGCTCGCGGGTGTAGCAAATGTAAGTGTTGTTACGGCAAGAGCCACGGCGGCTGTTTTGAATGTGAGGGAAGTTTTCATGAAGTCGTCCTTTCGTCGGCAAAATCGTGAAACGATATCCTTGATTAGACAGACGTTTCAAACTTCTCACTACTCAACCCAACCTGAATGGAGGCTGAGTAGATTGTTAACATGTTGTTAGGATTTGGAGAGGTTTGATCGACATGTTTTTGTCGATAGAGACGCTATGTCATTGAAACAAAGCGCCTCTTTTTACAGAGGAACGCGTGGGGGCATTCCTCTGCAATATCTTTAGTGTGTGACCAAATAGGCCACCAAAACCTTAGTGGTTTTTATGGCACGAAGTTCCGTTGTGTGTCGCACCTTTAATCTTGCGACCATGAGAATCATAGACAGCTGATCCGTCACCATAGCAATATTGACCACTCGTCACGATAGTATCTTGAACAGTGTGACCGCTCTCATATTGTGAGATGCAAGCGCCCTGAGAATAATAACTACCTGATGGGCATTGTGCTACGGGTGCCGGCACCGGCGTGTAAATTGGCGCGGCTTCAACGATGCGCGCAGGCGCTTCGCAAGTCCCATTGCCGAGGTCCGTTGTACCTGCTGGACAGGCTTGTTGTACCACAATCGGAGCTTGACCTACGACAGTTCTGGCAGGTTCAAGACATGTACCATCACCCTGGTCTGTTGTGCCAGCTGGGCAAGATTGTGGAATGACAATCGGCGCTGCGCCGACGACAGTTCTTGCAGGCTCTTGGCAAGTGCCGTTACCCAAATCATTTGTACCTGGAGGACAAGATTGTGGGATAACAATTGGAGCTTGACCGACAACAGTTCTCGCAGGTTCGAGACATGTGCCGTCGCCCTGATCTGTTGTGCCAGCTGGGCAAGATTGTGGGATGATAATCGGTGCTGCGCCTATGACTGTTCTGGCAGGTTCTTGACAAGTGCCGTTACCCAAATCTGTCGTTCCTGCAGGACATGCTTGCGGGATAACAATCGGAGCTTGACCCACGACAGTTCTTGCAGGCTCGAGGCATGTACCATCACCCTGGTCTGTTGTGCCGGCGGGGCAAGATTGTGGAATGACGATCGGAGCAGGTGCGTGGACCGTACGCGGCGCAGTCAGACACGTGCCATCGGGTTGCTGTGTTGTGCCTGATGGACAAGGTTGCGTGACAACTCTTGGAGCTTGCTGAATGATGCGCGGCGGAGCTTGGATGGTACGCTGACGTACAACTGTTTGCTCAACTCTTGGGCGGAAGGTTCTGACAGGAACGATACCACCGGAAACAAATCCACCATTTACGAAACGTGTAGATGGGAGCGGAACGGGCGGAAGAACAGCACGGCTGCCAAATCCAACAGGCGCGCCAAAACCGCCGTTAACACGAACGGGAGCGCCAAAACCGCGGTTAAAACCAACAGGGGCACCAAAGCCACCATTGAAACCAGCGGGGGCGAAGCCTCCATTAAAACCAACAGGGGCACCAAACCCGCCATTAAAACCGACAGGTGCACCAAACCCGCCGCCAAAACCAGCGCCGTTGACGGGCCCAGATCTAAAGCCTGAATTTGAATTACGATTTGCGAGAGCTGAACCGCCTAGGCCGCCTAAGACTGCGCCGATGACTGCGCCCTCGGTACGGTTACCAGAACCCGCAATCTGGCTTCCCAAAACGCCGCCCACACCAGCGCCTGCGGCACCGCCGAAGAGTGAATTGCTGTTAAATCCTGAGAACTGGGCAGATGCCGACGCAGGTATTAATGCTAAAGCCGCAATTGTTGCGGTTGAAAGAAGGAATTTCATAGTTAGGCTCCTCAAATGCCAATCGTCCATGTACCCTTTGGGGTCACAAGGAAGTTAATCCAGAAAGCGCGTTCCGGATTATTCCGGGACACCCACATTGCTCGTGTCGTTTGCTTTATGCAATTCTCACGCCGAACGTCTTAGACCAGCTAACATAAATGGGAGATGAGCCGAAAAGGCTTCGCCTCACAAGGGAATAAAACCTGTGTAGGATACAAAAAACCGACCGACCCATATAAATAAAGACAGGGCCTGCCGGTTTTTTTGGAGGCAGCTAAAGCGCCACATCCGGGGGTATGAGGAAACGACCCGCCAGTGACGGGCCGCAAATTTTAGTTCGGTTTGACCTATTAATAGGCGTGACGGCTGTGAGCGAGTTTTGCGATACGCTTCCGCTCGAACTTCAGCTCGTCCAATTTGTAGTCGATCTGGTCTAAGCGGCGCTCAACACTTCGACGGTTGCTGCGAGACCCGCGACGGCGTTTCTTTAAATAAGCCCGCTCCTGAAGTAGTTCATCTATCTCACAATCGATGCGGTAGAGGCGATCTTTGACGTTAATCCGGTTGTTGAAACCAAAGCTAACATTCGTGATGCCGCGATTACCAAACCCTGAGTTTGAGAATCCTCGATTATTCGTGACGACTCTCTGTGTTGGAAAGCGGGTCGTTGTCACAGTTCGGCCAGTGTTTAGACCTGTATTCCGAAATGTATCCTTTTCACAATCGCTGGCTCCGTCACCAATGGCTGCACCTGCGATGCCGCCAATGATTGCACCTAGAACAGCGCCTTCTGTTCGGTCACGACGGCCTGCGATTTGTTCACCTACGACGGCTCCGACTGAACCACCAA
>CAYWSI010000193.1:0-3648 GCA_964460585.1 uncultured Algimonas sp. | reverse complement strand
GAGCGAGAGGGCTGGCCGCCAAAGGTCTTTGGCGGTGTGCTCGCAGAAAAAGACTGCATAACGGGTTTACGCTGCGGCCGCGTCGCAATCGGAGCGTCGTTTGAGGTCGGAATGGCGGGCGCAATATAGGCAGATTGAGCAGGCGCCTGATATGACCCAATGTTCTGAGGAAGAGACTGGGGGAGATTTTGCGCGCTTGGCACACCCCAATTTTGCGGCGTGGTGCTTACGGCTGAGGCCACAGCCGGCTGTTGTTCCCAAGCTTGCGCCCGCTTCTTCGCCGCGAAAGGTGAGCTGGATTGGGCTGTCGCTAATCCCATCCCAGCCAGAGCCAGCACGAAAAAAGGGGCAGAAGTCATCAAAAAGCGCTTTGAAGGCATGAATAACACTCGGGTCTTAATAAGAATTGACGTCACATTAACCTTTGCCGTGCGTCGCCCTAACAAAGTGTTAACGCGCGTTTACCATGTTTGTTTTTCTCAGCCCAAAGCCTGCCTTGGGCCGTGACAGAGGCGCGGCAGGGGCTCCAAGGTAAAAATAACCGCAAAATTATCGCTACCTTGCCGCAAATTTATGAAACGCGGCCTAGTCTCGGCGCTCAGAGCGGTTTAAGGACGGTGTCTACAGATATAGATTTGGGACAACCGAAGATGAATTTGACAACCGCTATCGCCGCCGTTTTAACAACGACGCTCCTGTTGGGTGGATGCGCCTCTAAGTCCAAAGCCCGCTCGGGTACGCAAGCCGCTGCGCCAAATTTGGGTGTGAATAGCTTTCTTTGGCGCGCCTCTATGGAAACGCTAGACTTCATGCCGCTCAATCAAGTGGATACATTTGGCGGCGTCATCATCACGGATTGGTATTCCAACCCTTCGGTCCCAAATGAGCGGTTTAAAGCCACCGTCTATATATTGGACACAAACTTGCGCGCTGATGGATTGAAAGTCTCTGTCTTCAAACAAGCCCAAACCGCCAATGGCTGGCAAGACGCCAGTGTGGATGCAGATACAGAGCGCCAGATTGAAAACTCAATCCTAACCCGCGCCCGCGAGCTCTTTATCGCGACTGTCGACGCAGGCTAAATTCCAGCGCAATTATTGAATGTCAAAGCCTTGGGTGAAAGCCTGAGGCTTTTTTATGGGTTTACTCAAACGCATCCATATCGCTCGGGAATTTTGTGACCCACCAAAATATCGTCGCACATAAAAGCGTAAACGGCAGAGTTATGACAAGCCATAAGACGAGTTGTATCATAGCGGCGGCACATAAAATTGTGAGGAATTCAAGCGGTCCAAGAGACATGCCAAAACCAATTATTATCACCTGAAGCAAAGCTGTTGAGAAATGAACGATACTCGCCCCTAGAAAACCCGCCCCAAAACATGCGAGCCAGCGAGATATATCTTCAGGGTCTTCCGCTTTGCGTAAATGACGGCAAGCCAACCAAGCCGCGATAGGCGTGCCAAATAAAAAACAAAAAGAGAGGGGGAGTGTGGCTATCCAATCGGTACGCCCAGTAGAAAAAATTTCGAGCACGCTAACCGCCAAACCCAAAACCATCGGCAAAACGCACGCCGCCACCGCGCCGGGGAGCATTTTGATGTCTTGTACAGCGTTTGTCATCCCGCCCCTCTCCCCTAAAAACATGGCGAAAACAGATTTAGAATTTGTTGATGTTGCGGCATTTTAAAAGCCGCACTTCCCCCTTCCCGCTGGCCATGCATCTGCTATAGACCGCGTTTAAACTTCATGCCTTTGATGTGACGCAAATGACCGAAAAATATAATGCCGCCGATGTAGAGCCCCGCTGGCAGAAAATCTGGGACGAGCAAGATGTGTTCCGCGCCCATGATAAGAGCGACAAGCCAAAGTTCTATGCGCTGGAAATGTTCCCTTATCCATCGGGCCGTATTCACATGGGCCATGTACGTAATTACGCCATGGGCGATGTCGTCGCGCGTTATAAAAAGGCGCAAGGCTTTGAAGTGCTGCATCCGATGGGCTGGGATAGTTTCGGCATGCCCGCCGAAAATGCCGCTATGGCGACGGGCGGTCATCCGAAAGATTGGACCTATAATAATATTGACGAGATGCGCGCACCGATGCAGCGCCTCGGCTTTGCGCTGGATTGGACCCGCGAGTTCGCAACCAGCGATGTTGCCTATTATAAAGAGCAACAACGCATTTTCCTAAAGTTCTGGGAAAAGGGTTTGGTCTACCGCAAGACCGCCAAGGTCAATTGGGACCCCGTCGACAATACGGTCCTTGCCAATGAGCAAGTCATTGACGGCAAAGGTTGGCGCAGCGGCGCGGTCGTGGAACAACGCGACATGGACCAATGGTTCTATAAAATCACAAATTACGCCGAAGATTTATTGGAAGGCCTAAAAGGCCTCGACCGCTGGCCCGAGAAAGTCCGGACCATGCAAGCCAATTGGATTGGGAAGTCTGAGGGGCTTCAGATGCGGTTTGAGTGGGACATCCCAAAGTCAGTCAAAGGGGAAAAATTACCATTAGAATTTTTCAAACACGATCCAGAAATTTACTTCACGAATGTTAAGCAAGAAATTTATACCGACTTCACAACCGCAGTAGAAACGCACGCCTCCGGAATAGAAGTATATACAACACGTCCAGACACTTTGTTCGGCGCAAGTTTCATCGCTCTTTCGCCTGACCACCCAATAGTAAAAAACCTAGCCGAACATACTTGTATCTACGAGGACTTCCGTGAAGAATGCGCCAAAATCGGTACCTCCGAAGCAGATATCGCCCAAGCGCCAAAGCTTGGGCTTGATACTGGCCTTCGTGTTAAACATCCATTTGACGAATCCATCACCCTCCCCGTTTGGATCGCGAATTTCGTGCTTATGGGTTACGGGACTGGCGCGGTGTTTGGCTGTCCTGCCCATGATCAGCGTGACCTCGATTTTGCGCGGAAATATGATTTGCCTGTGACGCCTGTTGTCCTTCCCGAGGACGAAGACGCGAACGACTTTGAAGTCGGTGATGAGGCCTATACGGGCGAAGGGAAGATTTATAATTCGAACTTCCTAAACGGGTTAAATAAAACAGACGCCATTTCGGCGGCGATATTTGAGATTTCAAATAAAGGCATGGGCGAAGGAGTGACGCAATATCGTCTGCGCGATTGGGGCGTGTCGCGTCAGCGTTATTGGGGCTGCCCTATTCCTGTTATTAAATGCGGGGATTGTGGGTCTGTTCCCGTGCCCGAAGATCAGCTGCCAGTTGAACTGCCTTATGACATTAGTTTCGACAAGCCGGGCAATCCGCTGGACCATCATCCGACATGGAAGTCCGAAGGCGTCACCTGCCCGAAATGCGGGAAGGCCGCCGAGCGGGAAACTGATACCCTAGATACATTCGGGGATAGCTCTTGGTATTTCGCGGCATTCGGCGGATCGTTAAATGCGGACGGCATGGATTGGGAGGCGGCGAGCAAATGGCTACCCGTCGATCAATATGTCGGCGGCGTCGAACATGCGGTCTTGCATTTGCTTTACGCCCGCTTTTTTACGCGCGGATTGATTGATTGCGGATTACTGGATTTATCCCATAGCAAATTTGGCGGTGAGCCTTTTGCTGGATTATTTACGCAAGGCATGGTCACCCATGCGGTCTATACGG
>CAYWSI010000192.1:0-3682 GCA_964460585.1 uncultured Algimonas sp. | reverse complement strand
GCCGGCGTTGCGGCGCTGTTGCAAAAACGCGCGCCCGCCTATGATAAATCTCGGGATGAGCATTATAATATCATTTCGGCCTTGCATAAATCCATGCGCGGCAGCGACCCTGATGCGGCGCTTTATTGGTATGCGCGGATGATAAATGGCGGCGAAGACCCGCGTTATATTGCCCGGCGATTGGTGCGTTTTGCCAGTGAAGATATTGGCCTTGCGGACCCCACCGCTCTGATGATTGCGAGTGAAGCCGCGCGCGCCTATGAGCGTCTCGGCAGTCCCGAAGGGGACCTCGCGCTGGCTCATGCCGTTGTGCATTTGGCCACCGCGCCAAAATCTATTGGCGTCTATGCGGGCTATAAAGCAGCGATGCGCGCAGCAAAAGAGACAGGCAGCTTGCCGCCGCCGAAACATATTTTGAATGCCCCGACAAAGCTCATGAAAGACATTGGTTACGGCGAGGGCTACGCCTATGACCCCAATACGGAAACCGGGTTTTCGGGACAAAATTACTTCCCCGATGAGATGGAACGGCAGACCTTCTACGCGCCAAAAGGCGAGGGACGAGAAGCGAGCATTAAAGCCAAATTAGAAACCTGGGCCAAGCTACGGCGTAATAAAGATTAAGGCGATTTATTGGCTTTGCATCGCGCTTCTAATTCGGTTAGCAAAATATATATGTCGTCTTATTCTACCATTTTAGTTGCGCGTGATGAAGCGCAAGACTCTGTTGCAATCCTGACATTAAACCGGCCTGAAGCGTTGAACAGCTTCAATAAAGAGATGGTTCGTGATCTAAAACGCGCTTATAAGGATTTAGACGCTGACCCAACGGTCCGCATTATTGTGGTGACAGGGGCTGGCCGCGCCTTTTGCGCGGGCGCTGATATTTCCGAAGGCTTCGGCTCGGCCGAACTATCGAAAGATGTTTCCATGCATGAAGGCGTTGCTCGCGATAAGGGCGGTGAATTGGTCTTGGATATGTTTAAGGTCGATACGCCTATTGTCGGGGCCATCAATGGTCACGCTGTCGGCATTGGCGCGACCATGACCATGGCTATGGATATCCGAATTTGTTCTGAGAAAACCAAATGGGCTTTTCCATTTGCGCGCCGAGGAATTGTGTTTGACGGCGCGGCGAGTTGGTTTCTCCCGCGATTAGTGGGCTGGGCCAAAGCCAATGAATGGATTTTAAAAGGGGATATTATTTCTCCAGAAGAAATGTACCGTGCGGGTTTTGTCAGTGAAGTCCATCCACCCGAAACGGTCGTGCCCCGTACCTTAGAACTTGCGCGAGATATTGCGCAAAATTGCTCCCCAACCTCGACGGCCAATAATAAACGCCTTTTACGACAATCTATGATGGGCCATGGTGTTTTAGAAGATGGTGCGTTCATCTCCCATATAGAAGAGAGTCGCTATCTTAATGCTGCATTCGTGAGTGCGGATTGCGAAGAAGGTGTGCGGGCCTTTTTAGAGAAGCGTCCGCCAAAATTTGCAAATCGCTCAGACTGAGTGTGAGATAACAATCGGAGACTATAATGGATAGACGTTTTGTATTGCTTGGGCTTGCTGCCACACCTTTGGCGGCGTGTGAGACATTAGATCCTGCGATCTTGGACGGAATTATTGGCGGTCAAAATGGCGGCCTTGGTCTCACGGCTGCGGACGTGGCACTTGGTTTGAAAGCGGCCCTCGATAATGGGGTCGGGAACGCGCTTTCGAATGTGGGTGTTTTAGACGGATTTTTAAGGAATGATCTTATCCGCATTCCTTTGCCAAGTGTCTTACAGGATGTGCAGTCATTTCTAGCGCCAATTGGCGCAGATGGTTTGCTCGTTGAATTGCAAACTCAGTTGAACCGGGGCGCGGAAAAGGCCGCACCGATTGCAGGCGATATTTTCCTAAATGCTGTTCGCGGCCTGACCATTACGGATGCTTTTGATATTTTAAGAGGACATGATACGGCGGCTACAGAGTTTTTACAGGCGCGAACAACAACGCAATTGGGACAGCTTTTCAAACCGATTATGGGAGATGCGTTAAACCAGACTGGAGCCTTGCGTTTGGTGGATTCATTATCTGCACAATTGCAGTCCGTACCTTTGGGGCCTACGCTTGGAGTCGATCCGCGGAATGACTTAATCGAGCACGGGGTCGATTATGGTCTTCGAGGTGTTTTCCATTTTATTGGTGAAGAAGAAAAAGCGATCCGAGCCAATCCCGCCAAGCGTACATCTGAAATTCTTCGCCGAGTATTTGCTTAATTGCTGATGGTTAAAAGCTTAACGTCATTGGACTGTGCAGAGGATAAATTATGACCTTAACAGAAAAGCTCTCTGTACTGATTTCAACCTATATGTTGCGACCTGGACATATAGCAGAGACGCAATCTGATTTTGAGCCTATTATGTCAGCCTTACGTGAAGGCATGAGCGCGAATATGATTGTCCGCCGTAAAATTCTATCTGATGTTTCTAATATGCTGAATTGCAGCCCAGAGGAGTTGGAATTTCTCTATGTAGATTTTTCGGCACCCGTCTCATCTAAAAAATATCAGGATATTTTAGTGCCAGATTATCGCTCATCCGCCTTGTCTATTGCAGAATAAGCTGGATTGAACGCAAGCCATTTCCGATCTCTGACCTATAATGTCATTTGGGGCATCTTCTTAAAATTTTTGATGTCTGCGGGCAGAACCTTTAGAATGTGTGACGCGTATATAAGGTGCGAAACCCCTTGGGTTCCTTGGTATTTACGTTTATAGCCAAGGGAAGAAATTTAGACACGGATGCAGTCCCACATGGTTCAACTTACTCTTCCTAAAAACTCTAAAGTCAAAAATGGCAAATCCTGGCCTGCGAAAGCAGGCGGAACCCGGCTGAAGACGTTTAAAATATACCGATATGACCCAACGGATGGTGGAAATCCATATTGGGATACCTATCAGATTGATTTGGATGAATGCGGCCCAATGGTTTTGGACGCACTGTTCAAAATCAAAAATGAGATTGACCCGACCTTGGCGTTCCGTCGGTCTTGCCGGGAAGGCGTTTGCGGATCTTGCGCCATGAATATTGGTGGCCGAAATACGCTTGCCTGCACGAAGGGTATTGATGAGGTCAAAGGCGGTACGATTACCATTTCGCCGCTGCCGCATTTGCCAGTTGTTCGTGATCTGGTACCTGACTTGTCTAATTTTTATAAGCAATATGCGTCGATTGAGCCATGGCTTCATACAAGCGCGCCGCTCCCAACAGAAGAAATCACACAAACGGTGGAAGATCGCGATAAGCTTGATGGCTATTACGAATGTATTCTTTGTGCGTCTTGCTCCACATCCTGTCCATCTTACTGGTGGAATGGTGACCGATATCTTGGGCCAGCCGCATTACTGCAAGCTTATCGATGGTTAGTTGATAGCCGTGATGACGCGAAGACTGAACGTCTCGATAATCTCGAAGACCCGTTCAAGCTTTATCGGTGTCACACGATCATGAATTGCGCTAATGTGTGTCCAAAAGGCCTGAACCCCGCAAAAGCCATTGCGGAAGTCAAGAAGATGATGGTCGAGCGGGCGTAAAGCCGCTTTACATAAGTAAAATAAACGACCAGGCTTGACCTAGCCTATAATTTTCAAGAGCCTTCTATTTAACAAATGGGAGGCTCTTATGCGTTTGACTTA
>CAYWSI010000191.1:0-3690 GCA_964460585.1 uncultured Algimonas sp. | reverse complement strand
TCGGAGATAAGAATCAAAACTGCCCCACGCTTGTTTTGGCGCAGGGCAGTCCAGATTTTGAAAATTGCGGGATAATGACGCGGCGCGGGGAACGCTTTATCAATAATGCCCGCGATATTGGCCGCTATTGGTCACAACGTTACGGAACGGCGGTCCCGCGCGGCACGGGACCAATTTAGCCGCTCGGGTTGGTGTTAGTTTTCTAAGATTTCGCCCGGAGCTGGACCTACGGGACCGACCACGACGTTAGGGTTACAGAAATTTGTGACTTCTGTTTGATTGCCTGTCTGTTGATTTGTCAGCACATAGAAGACCTCGGCTTGTTTGGTGATGATCTGAGTTTCTGTCCGCTGTTCAATAGGTTCATAGGGCGGGTTTTCGATTAAGCTAATACCCACAACGGTTTTGGTCTCAGCTGGAACCTCTACGCGCTGCAAAGCGGCGACTTCATAACAGCTTGGGGGGGGCGGCGCTTGGACGACAACAGGGGCCTGTACAACGGGTTCTTCTAAGGGGACGACGGCGCAGGCGGATACTGTCGCAGACATGACACCCAAAACTAAGAGCTCTTTATATTTGATACGCATAATTTTCTCCATTTTGCGCGCCTCTGCCCGCTTGAACATGAATGAGTGATGTTTTTGTCTAAATTACGACAAAATTAAGCTGAATTAGGGCAGTTCTATATGAAAGGTTTAAGGATAGAGTTAAGCTTTTGTTATTACAGCTTACAAACGCTTAACTGGCACCTATCGCAAATGGGCGCTAGCGTGAGCCCAGACCGTTACAAGATTTAGATGAGGAATCATATGATTGACGTTATTTTTCAGGCCACACCTTTGGCTGACGTCCATAGTGGAGACTTTTCATTTGTCTCGCTATTTGCGCGTGCTGATTGGGTCGTCAAATCTGTGATGATTCTATTGGCACTGGCTTCCATTTGGTCCTGGGTTGTAGCCGTGGATAAATTCATCATGTTCCGCTTGTTAAAACGGCGGGCAACAGCCTTTGAAGATACGTTCTGGTCAGGGCGGACTTTGGACGACCTTTCAAAAGCATTAGGGTCGGACACGCGTGATCCCATGGCTCGCGTTTTCGCAGCTGCCATGCGCGAGTATAATGAAAGCCGAAGTGCCACTACTTCAACAGGCGTTTTGGGACGGTCAAATGCGACCCATGAGCGCATAGATAGTGTGATGAACCTCGTGATTAACCGTGAGCTTGCCAAAGCCGAACGCGGCATGACCGTCCTTGCGACCGTGGCGTCGGCTTCGGTTTTTGTGGGTCTCTTCGGAACGGTGTGGGGAATTATGAATGCTTTTCGGGCGATTGCAGCCAGTCAAAATACAAACCTCTCAGTCGTTGCACCGGGTATTGCTGAAGCGCTTTTTGCGACGGCATTGGGGTTGATTGCCGCGATTCCGGCTTTGATATTCTATAATATGTTTACCTCTGATTTGGATAAATATGGAGGCCGCTTAGAAGGGTATTCTGACGAATTATCCGCTATTTTATCCCGTAAACTTAGCAAAGGTGCATAGAGATGGGCGCGACGATAACACGCGGCGTTGGCCGTAATTCAGGACGGCGACGTCATCGCCGCACCGCATTGAATGCAGACATTAATGTGACGCCGCTTGTCGACGTCATGTTGGTGTTATTGATTGTTTTTATGGTGGCCGCGCCCTTGCTCAGCGTGGGTGTGCCGATTGAACTGCCAAAGACTGATGCGAAATCACTGCCATCTCAGACTGAGCCGATCACAATTTCGGTGAATGCGGGTGGTGAAATTTTTATTCAAGAAAATGAAATCGCGCTTGAGGATGTCGCTACACGCCTCGTCGCGATTAGTAATAATGGGTATGATGAGCGGATTTACCTGCGCGGGGACGGCCAAGCCAATTATGAAGCCGTCATGAAAGTCATGGCCAGCATCAATGCCGCTGGATTCTCAAACTTGGGTCTGGTGACGGATCCAGTAACTGCGGGGAATTAGGCCTTTACGCTATGAAACTCGGTCTTCCGATATCCCTTGCCTTGCATATAGGTGTATTTGGCGGTTTCACCTTTTTTGCTGCTGAGGCGAAACCTCTTGCCGAGGCGAAAATCATTCCTGTGGAGATTTTAAGCGTTGCGCCGCAGACAAATGTGTCCGCTGCAATCAAACCGCCAAAGCCAGTGCCGGTTATTCCCGAAGAACAACCCGAAATCATGACCTCGCCAACCCCAATGGAAAATGCTGAGGAGGTTGCGCCAGAGGTGAAAGTTACACCCAAGGAAGAACAACCCGTAGAGACCCCGGCCGAGGTCATACCGGAAATTACTGAAGAGGCTGAAGTCATACCAGATCCTGAGCCGGAACCAGAACCAGAACCTGATCCGGAGCCAGAAAAACCTGCTTTCGACTTGGATGCGCTCTCAGGATTGGTTGATAAAACACGCGAAACGGCCCCTGAAGCGAACCAACAAGTCGCTTTGGCAAGTGAAATCGCGCAAACGCGATATGACGATATAGCCCGCCGCGCCGAAGGCGAGGGCAGTGGTCAGTCTGCAACAGAGGCCGATTTGGTTGCCAATGCGATGTATAAATGCTGGCGAATGCCAGCGGCCGCAAAAGACGCTGAAAATTTGCAAGTGCGCTTAAATGTTAAACTTGTCATTGGCGGGCATGTCGAAAGTGTAAAATTGATAGATCAAGCGGCTTCAAGGCGCTTGTCTCCAGGAAATGAATATTGGGATGTTGCGGAACGGGGCGCCATCGCCGCAGTCAATAAATGTGCGCCTTATGATTTTTTACCTGAAGATCGCTATGGTGTTTGGCGCGAACTGATTTTGACTTTGCGCCCGCAATTATAAAGGCAGACTTTATGTTATTTATCACACGCATTCTCCCAATTTTAGGGGCTTGGCTCATGGCTCTATTGCTGAGCTTGCCTGCACATGCGCAGTTGGAAATTGACATTACTAAGGGGAATTTGGATCCCGTTCAAATCGCGGTTCCGAATTTTCTCGCCACCACACAGTCGGAGCGAGACCTTGGCGCTCAAATCGCAACTGTCATCAAAGCAGACCTCGAGCGTTCAGGCTTGTTTAAAGCGCTTGATTCCGCCAGTTTTTTAGAAACGCAGGAAAATATTGATTATAAGCCCACCTTTGCGGATTGGCGGATTATCAAAGCGGATGCCCTTGTTTCAGGTCGTATCCGGACAGAAAGCGCGAGCCGTATTTTGGTAGAATTCCGTTTATGGGATGTTTTTGCCGGACAACAGCTTAAAGGCGTGAGATTTGCGACGACGCCTGATAATTGGCGCCGTACAGCTCATAAAGCTTCTGATGCCATCTATGAAGCTCTAACGGGAGAGAGCGGATATTTCGACTCTCGGATTGTCTTTATTGATGAAAAAGGACCGAAAACCAACAAAACAAAACGCCTCGCAATTATGGATCAAGATGGTGAGAACCCAGTCTATCTCCTTGGCGGGGATGATTTGGTTTTAACGCCGCGCTTCTCTCCAAATTCTCAGACGATTGTTTATATGAGTTATGAGAATAACAATCCGCACGTCTATCTTTTAGATATAGAGACAGGGCGGCGTGAATTACTGGGGAATTTTCCAGGTATGACATTCGCGCCCCATCTTTCACCTGATGGGAAAAGCCTCATTCTGACAATGGCGCAGGGCAGTAATT
>CAYWSI010000190.1:0-3693 GCA_964460585.1 uncultured Algimonas sp. | reverse complement strand
CTATATCTACGAGACGGCGCGCCAACATATGTTTTAACTAGCTCGTCTTCTTCCGACCGTAAAGTTCCATACGGTGGTCGATGAGCTCATAGCCGAGTTTTTCTGCGATTTTTTCTTGGAGTTTTTCGATCTCTTCATCGACAAATTCAATGACGTCCCCTGTCTGCACATCAATCAAATGATCATGATGTTCGCCTTCAGCGAGCTCATAGCGTGCGCGGCCATCGCGGAAATCATGGGTTTCTATGATATTGGCTTCGTCAAAGAGGCGTACAGTTCTATAGACCGTGGCGAGAGAAATTTTCGGATCCTTTGCACTGGCGCGTGAATAGACCTCTTCTGCATCAGGGTGGTCCGTCGCCTCAGAGAGAACTTGCGCAATAATGCGGCGCTGGTCCGTCATCCGTAACCCGCGCTCGACACATCTTTTTTCTAGGATACTGGTCATATTATCCTTTTACGCTGATACGCGGCATTTCGCTAGAGCTTTTTCGTGTAAGTGATCGCGGCAATACGGCCTGCCTCTCTACGGTAATAGGCGGGGCGGCGGCCAATGGGCTGAAACCCTACTGCGCGGTAGAGCGCAATGGCGGCAATATTATCTTCGGCGACTTCTAAAAAAACCTCAGAACAGCACCCTTCCCGTAACTGCGCCGCCGCGCCGTCCAAGAGTTTTCGGCCCAATCCCTGACGTCGCGCAGATTTGGCTGTGGCGAGTGTGAGGATTTCCGCTTGGTCCGCAGCTTGCGAAAGAATGATGAAAGCCGCGAGCTGACCATTATCTTCAAGACCAAAACAAAGATCACGCGCTATATGGGTCGACATCTCTAGCGCGTCCCAAGACCGCTCAAAACTCTCGGCATGAAGCGCGGCCATTTGTTTTGCATCTGCCGCGCTCAGCGGCCTCATGCTGTGGTCTTTGAAAGAGATTTTCCGCCCGGCAATTTAGCATCAGGCGCGCGCGCATAAAGCGGCTCTGCAGGATGAGTGTCTGGATCGCGATCAATCGCAAGCCACGCAAGGAGGCGCGTATCAACATTCACGTCATGAATGTCTTTGACCTGTTGCGCGCTGGCTTGCCGACCCAACTCGTCTTTGGCCATAGCTTTCGGCGGTGTTTGGACAACGCCATTTTCATAAAGGGCGTAGAAAAACTCTCCTCGGCGAATGTCCTGCTGCACGGCAATCCGAGAGTTTGCTTCAGGGTCCAAACGCTGCGCCGTCACCTCCAACGCATTTATCCCGACAATCGGCAGCTCTTTCGGTAAGGCAAAGCCTTTCGCAAAAGAGAGCGCGACGCGCAGGCCCGTGAAATTTCCTGGCCCCGTACAGACCGCAATCCGGTCAATATCTGCTGGATTTAAATCCGCTTTTTGAAAGACCTCTTCCGCCATACTGGCCAGAATTTTCGCATGGCCCCGTCCAATATCGCGGGACATATGCGCAAGCACGCGCGCCTCATCAACAAGGGAAACAGAACAGTCCGAGCCCGTCGTATCAAGGCCAAGAACAATCATTATTCGTCTAAGCCACAGCCTGTTCGACGCCATTCACTTCCGGCACATAATGTTTCAGCAGATTTTCAATACCGTGCTTAAGTGTCATGGTCGAAGACGGACAACCCGCACAAGCCCCGCGCATTTCCAAAAAGACAATCCCGTCTGCATCATCAAAATGCTTGAAGACAATATCGCCACCATCTTGCGCCACAGCAGGACGCACGCGCAGTTCAATCAGCTCTTTAATCTGCTCGACAATCTCCAGCGTCTCGCCTTCATAGACGCGCTCTTCAACCTCGCCCGCTTGCAACTGGTCGAGCAGCGGCGTGCCGCCCGCGACATAGAAATCCATAATCGCGCCAAGAACAGCAGGTTTCAGATGTTTCCACTGGGCGTCTTCGCCGCGCGTGACAGAAATATAATCACTGCCAAAAAAGATGCGGTGGACATCGGGGATCATGAACAGCATTTCCGCCATTGGCGCGTCTTTAATATCATCCCCGCGCGTATATTCGCGTACGCGCCCATCAGGCCCAACGACATCGCGGCCGGGTAGAAATTTCAATGTGGCCGGGTTCGGCGTGTCTTCAGTCTGTATAAACATGAGGGCTATGTGGGGCAGCTCAAGGAAATGCGCAAGTCACATTGACGATATGGTGACAATCTGTGCATTATAAACACACTATGATAATGCGCCCCACAGCTTTTATAGCCTTCTTCCTCAGCTCCCTCCTCACAAGTTGTGCGGGGCTTGATACGCATCTCCCCGATATTGCCGCGCCCGACCTTGCCGCAGAAACGCAGCTTCAAGAAACAGAAGCCTTGCGCAAAATCGAATCCGATACAGCGACATTGCTGAATGCGGGTTGGCCCGTTTTAACGGCCAATGCCGCGCTTTGCCCAGAAACCCGCGCCGCGATTGGCGTCAAAACCCATAGTTTGAAATCTTATTCAAAGCGCCTTCGCTCTGCCGCGGGACGGGTTTTAGGTGCGGATGAACACCCGCGTATTTTCCACATCGCAGATGGCAGTCCCGCCGCTCTCGCAGGATTTAAACGCGGCGACATTATTTTGAACGATGAAAATGAACCTGCCAAATTAAGCAGTGACGCTTGGGACAAATTATTAGCTGATAATGAAATTACGGTGCGCCGAGGCTCGGAAGAGATGACCCTTAACGTCGCCCCCACCATTAGCTGTGACTATAATCTTCGCCTGAGCGGGCGGTCACTTATCAATGCCTTTGCCGATGGCCGTAATATCACGGTCACAGCGGGCATGATGGATTTTGTGCAAAGTGACAGCGAGCTCGCCCTCATTGTCGGACATGAACTGGCCCATAATACAATGGGTCATATCCGCAAAGTGCTGGGAAATTATATCGTTAGTTTTGGCGGCACTCGCTACACACGACCTTTCGAAAGTGAAGCCGATTATGTCGGCCTCTATTATCTCGTCAGAGCGGGTTACTCTCCAGAAGGCGTCGAGAGTTTCTGGCAACGGCTCGCAACAAAAGCGCCGCGAGGGATTAACCGCGCCAAAACCCACCCGACATTTCCTGACCGATATTTGCGCATTAAAGCGGCGCGAGATGAAATCCTAAGCAAGCAAAAAGCTGCCACGCCGGTCTTGCCGAATTTTATCAATAAGGACGCCTCATCGGACAGCTAATCCAAAGCCTGAAATTAGGCGCACTCTTCGCTGCGGCCATTTTAAGCCCCGCCTGCCTGCAAAGTAACGCCCAGCAAGAGCCGGACCCAGAGAGTGAAGCCACTGTTGAGCAGAGAACAGACACTCTCTCGGCATCTGAGACGCGCGCGCCAGATGCAACATTTGAAGATGTTCTCGCAGAATACCAAGATTTAAACGAAAGGCTCGCCCGCGTTGCGGCACCGCTGCGGCTTCAAAATACCAAGCTCTGCCCGCACACCCGTCGCGATCCTGGTTTTACAATACACCGCCTGGAAGATTACCCCGAAGCGATACGCCCCATGGCGGAAAGCTTTTTAGGCGTAAAACCAAACGGTATCTTTATACGCTCTGTTCGCCCTGACACCTCTGCTGCAAAAGCCCGCATCGAGCCCGGCGATCAAATCTTGGCCGTCAATGCGAATCTAATTAGCTCGGACCCAGTGATGGAAACCTATAACCGCGCTGTTTTGCGCAATGGGTTTGAAAGCGTATTGTCCAAAGT
>CAYWSI010000189.1:0-3701 GCA_964460585.1 uncultured Algimonas sp. | reverse complement strand
ACACCCAACTCAGATTTATTGGCGCATTGGGCCAGAAGATGGTCGCAAGAAAAACGCTGACCCAGACGGCGGCCACACTCCACTCAAGCCGGCCAAGCGCGAAATCATCTTCGAACAAAGAGCGACAGAACCACCAGTAAATAAATGCAAAGTTACCGCTGAATATTCGTCTGAGTGGTTCAAGTTGATCCGGAACAACAAAGCCCCGATCTGCCGCGTTACCCAGGAGATACGCGGCAAATCCAAGGGCAAACAGAAAAAGTAGAAGGCCATCTCTGCGCCGCCCAACATCACGCAGTATGAGCAGATTTGTCATTAGTAAAATGACAACACCGGAAAACCGGAATAAGAGATCGAGTTTCTGCATGAGGTCGGGAAGTATATCGTGAAGACCTCAGGCGCCCCTAAAAGTCTTTCGTTCAGAGCTATTGTCTGGCTAGCTGATAAAAATCGAGAGAGACTTCACGGGCCGATTGAGGGTAGAGGCACATTATTCACCGTAACGCTTAGCTAGACTTTGGCCATGAAACGATTGGCTATTCGCTGGGCAATCCTGCTCCCCCTGTTCGCACTCTTCTACTTCTCTGCGCCCAAAATTTTGCAGCATCTCGAGAGTAGCGCACCGCAGCCAATCAAGTCTGTCGGCCCGACCGAAGCACCCACTCAATTAGAGGCACCGACACCGCCGTTAAACGTTCATAGCGAACCAACTTACGACGGTCAATGCCGCGCTTTGGAACACAAGACTCTAGCCAAACCGAAGTCTGAAATTTATAAGTGGGTAGATGCCGATGGTCGCACCCATTTTGGCGATAGTCTGCAAGCCAAGGCCGCAAAGCGCGTGCAAGTTGAGGGAGCAACAGCAGCACAGTTTGGCTTGAAAGTGAATGATCGTGGTTCAACCATGCCGTTGGATTTTCGCAACCAATTAGAAGTACGCATTAAGAAGAGCTATTCAGTGATGCGGCAGTTATTGCCCGAAGAAACTATTCGAGCCTCTAACGTCAATCTCTGGGTGTTTGGATCACAGACCAGTTACGAGCGCTTTAGGCAAGAACATGCTCCGGGGCTGTCTGGAACAACAGCAGGATTCCATAGTTCACGGCAGAACATTGCTGCGGTGTGGCACAAAGACGACGAGCAACTAATGCGCACCTCTATTCATGAAGCCGCGCACGTAAACAATTGGTCCATACTGGGCAGAACACCCACCTGGCTAAATGAGGGTCTTGCCGAGTATATGGAACGCATGAAGGTTTACGGGCAGGCCGCAGAGATCGAGCCTAATCGGGGATGGCTGCGAACCTTAAAGAACAAGCCTCTTCGTTTGCCGATGGTGCTGCGCTCATCGCGTAGTGACTGGCGCGGAGAACAACGCAACAGCCTCTATGCGCATAGTTGGGCCTTCGTCTATTTTCTGTTAAGCGAGGGCAACACGCGAGATCTGCTAAAGAGCTATCTCGCCGTTACAGCGCTACAGCCCTGTGTGGTGAACGACTTTATTTCCTATGCCGAAGCGAATTTTGCGGGCGGTTTTGAGCGATTAAGCAGCGACTTCTACAGTTGGCAGCCCGATAAAGCCATTGCGCACGTGTACTAAGGGTGCCGTCGCTCGAACTCAGACAAATGGGATCTGCACGGTACGTTTTCTATCTTTCATTAGACTTTCTGCACAGCTTGCTCCAGAGCCAGTAATGTTGTTTGAAGTTTCGCACTAGGTTCCATTTCATAAGGGTACTGTGCAAACAAGGAGACTTTGGGTAGGTCCAATTTCTCATCGAAGATTTGCAGGCGATCCATCTTTAGGTCTTCTTCGACCAGCAACCGAGGTAACACCGCAACCCCATGGCCTTGGATTGCAAGCTTGCGCAGACAATCAATGTCATCACTTCTTATCGGTGCCACTTCTGACAACTTCAACAGTTTTAGAAAGCGATCTATCTGCGAGCGAGCTACATCAGAACGCGGCCTCTGCACAACAAGACGGTTCCGAGACAAGCCCGGCGACGTTGAGGCGAAAACAGCGACCAGCGGTGTAGTGACAATGCGTTTCGTTTTAACGCCAGACTGCTCAATGGGACGTGTGCGAATCGCCAAGTCCAGATGATCTTCTACGAAGTCTGCATAGCGTTGAGAGAAGTCGACATCGAACTGAAGTTTGTCATGAACCTGGCTGAGGCTGTGCAACGCAGGTACCAGCAGCGCACGGCCGAACGCAGGCGGCACTGAGATGCGCACTAATCCCTCCGGCTGTGACTCATCTTCGAGCACCAACTGCCCGGCAAACCGCAACTGATCAACAGCCGCTCGAGCTATTCCCAAGTAGCGTTCGCCAACTTCCGTAAGGTGCGTATGTCGTGTTGTGCGAGCAATCAGGCGTCTACCGCCGAAACGGCGTTCGAGTGACATTATTCTCCGACTAATCGCTGATTGGGTAATCCCGAGTTTTTTGGCGGCGGCCGTAAAGCTGCCCGAGTCGGCCACCTCAATCAGCGTCTCTAGCTCAGTGAGCCTGTCACCATTCATCATTCATCTCATATATGTGTATATGCGCATTTAGCATGCCAGATATTCCTTTTATATTTTCTCATGCCGATTAAGAATATATGGACCTTATCCCCTTGCAAGGAGTTTTGAATCGATGAAAGTTGGCACGGTGACCGCACCTACATTGAACGGCGTGGCTGCACACTTGGAGAGTATCGGCTACGACAGCGTTCTGTTCACCGACAGTCAGTGTCGAGCACCCGACGTTTGGACCGCGCTTGGGGCTGCCGCGATGGAAACCAACCGCGCACTAATAGGGCCGGGCGTCACAAATACGGTGACCCGAGATCCAGCAGTACTAGCCTCAGCGGCCGCAACCGTACACATGCTGTCGAACGGTCGATCAATTCTGCCCATAGGTCGCGGCGACTCTTCTGCACACTTCATCGGCAAAAAGACCGAGAGCCTCACGGCCTATGAACAAAAGATCGCTGATGTTCACGGCTACCTCAACCAGCAAGTCGTCGATCGTAACGGCACAGAAAGCGCCATCCAATGGTTACCGTTAACCAACTCTCTAGGCGCGGTGCCTTTGGAATTGGTTGCCTCGGGGCCGAAGATGGCCGAGATCGCGGCGAAATACGCCAACCGAATTTCATTTGCTATCGGCAGTGACCCCGAATACATCACCGAATTTATGGAGGCGACCCACAACAAAGCTCAAAAACTGGGACGCGACATGTCGACAATCAAATTTGGCGCATGGGTAAACGTGGTGCTTAACGACGATAAAACAGTGGCGCTTAATGCAGTACGCGGCACCACCGGAATATGGGCGCGATTTTCGTTGATGCGCCCCGACAGAGACCGTTTGCCCGAACCCCTTAAGAAAGCACTGAAGCTGCTGGATGGCTACGACATGACGCAGTTCGGCCAGGCAGCTGCGACAGATCAACTAGCAATGCCCGACCAGTTTGTTGATTGGTTCGCGATTGCGGGTGATGCCCAATACGTGTCCGCGCGTTTGCAGAGCTTGAAGGCGATTGGCCTCGACTACATTTACATTGTGCCGGGCGAATTGGGTTTCGCTGATGAAGTAGGAAAGCAGTCGATTGAACAGATCGCCAAATTGATCCCTGAGCTAACTCACTAGGGTCAACCGAGTATAGGAATTTTAACAGGGATGTTCGGCCAGCAGGTGGGGTATCGAAATG
>CAYWSI010000188.1:0-3720 GCA_964460585.1 uncultured Algimonas sp. | reverse complement strand
GACCGCAGACGCGAATTAATGCGCGCGACATAGCGGTATGGGTCAGGAATGCAAGTCTTTTATGCGGCGATTTCCGCGATTGTTTCGACGGCGCTATTGGCTTTTATCGCCTTTCGCACAGACGGGTCGATAGCCCAGCGACCCTCGAGACGCCAAGCGGCCTCGCGTGTCTCATTTAACGGCAAGATCAATTCGATATAACCGCTCATTTGATAAGGGGAATTTCGGAGCCGTTCTAGCGTCGCCTTTAGTTCATCCAATGTTTCAACATCTGACTGACGCAAGCGAATTTTAAGACCTGCTGGCGCGGCTTTCGCGGCTTCCACAGCACTCGCTGAAACGGAGGCCCCGTCGAGCATCGTCACATTTTCCGCGAACATGCGGAGCTCTCCATCATTGGATTCCGCACTGACATGCACGCAAACGAGATGCCCCGCCGTCATAATATCCCGTTTTGCCGTGAGCAGTTTTTCCGTCACAAGCACTTCGTAATTCCCTGTGGGATCAGAGAGCTCCAAAAAGGCAAAGCGTTTGCCGCGCTTAGAGACGCGTTCCTGACGCTTACGAACAACACCGACCATTTTATACGCACCCGCCGTCATGGTTTCTATTTTCTCTGCCGCCGTATATTTAGACAAATCCACGCTAGAGGTTTCGAGCGGATGCCCCCCAACATAGAACCCGACAGAGCCTAATTCATGATCCAGTTTTTCCATAGGCGTCCACGCCTCGCACCATTCCAGATCAGGATCTTTGATTTCAACCGTCGCATCGCCAAACAAGCTAACCTGCGCGCTGTCTCGTTCTTGCGCGGCGAGCGTTCCGATACTTTGTATCAGGCTCGCATTTTTCAACACCATGGCTCGGTTCAGCTCAACACAATCAAAAGCACCTGATCGCGCAAGATTTTCAATCGCGCGCTTATTGACTTGGCGCATATCAACGCGGCGAGCGAAATCATTGATAGATGTGAACGCCCCCCCTGCCTCGCGCACCTCAACGAGATGGCGCATGGCCTCTAAGCCAACATTCTTAAGCGCGCCTAGGGCATAGAGCACCGCCCCATTTTCAACGTCAAAATCGGCTTGAGAGCGGTTGATACAAGGCGGGACAATTTCCACCTCCATCCGTTTGGCTTCATGGTAGAATTGCGCGAGCTTATCCACATTCGCTAAATCGAGCGACATAATCGCCGCCAGAAACTCTGTCGTATGCAGTGCCTTTAAATAGGCCGTACGGAAGGTAATCATCGCATAGGCGGCGGCGTGAGATTTGTTAAACCCATAGCCCGCAAATTCATTGACGAGATCAAATATGCCAGAGGCCTGATCCCCGTCCACCCCGCGCTCGACAGCCCCGTCAATAAATTTGCCTTTCTGGCGGTCCATTTCAGCTTGGTCTTTTTTACCCATGGCGCGGCGCAATAAATCAGCATCGCCGAGGGTGAACCCCGACAGGACTTTAGCGATTTCCATCACCTGTTCTTGATAGATGATAATGCCATATGTCTCTTTAAGAATGGTCTCTAGCTTTGGATGCGGATAGGAAATCTCCTGCCGTCCCCATTTGCGCTCAACATAATCCGGAATATTGCCCATCGGTCCCGGACGATAGAGCGAGATAAGCGCGGTAAGCTCTTCAATACTATCAGGCTTCATTTTGCGCAGCACGTCGCGCATCCCCGAACTTTCAAGCTGGAACACACCCGCTGATAGACCTTCTTCTAAAGGTTTATAGGCGGCGGGGACCGTTGTCTCGAGGGTGTCTAGGTCCAGCTCTATGCCTTGTTTCTTGAGATAACCTATACAGCGATCAATCACGGTCAGGGTTTTCAACCCTAAAAAGTCGAATTTGACGAGCCCCGCCTTCTCGGCCCATTTCATCGTAAATTGTGTCGCCGCAATTTCAGAGCGGGAGTCTCGGTAAAGCGGCACGATTTGGGTTAAGGGTCGGTCCCCAATCACCACGCCAGCCGCATGGGTAGACGCATTTCGATAAAGCCCTTCCAGTTTCAGCGCTGTATCCAATAAACGCGCGACTTTGGGTTCCGCGTCTCGCGCTTCCTGCAAGCCTTTTTCCATACGGATGGCTTGTTGTAGAGAGACGGGATTAGCAGGGTTTGATGGGACTAGCTTTGCGAGGCGGTCAATCTGTCCCAATGGCATTTGCATGACGCGCCCGACGTCGCGCACAACCGCGCGGGCTTGTAGCGTCCCGAATGTAATGATCTGCGCGACCTGCCCATCGCCATATTTGCCGCGAACATATTCGATGACTTCGCCGCGGCGCTCTTGACAAAAGTCGATATCGAAATCGGGCATTGAGACCCGCTCTGGATTCAAAAAGCGTTCAAAGAGCAGACCATATCGCAGCGGGTCCAAATCTGTAATCGTCAGCGCCCACGCCACCACAGACCCCGCACCAGACCCCCGACCAGGCCCCACGGGAATATCATGATCTTTGGCCCACTGGATAAAATCCGCAACTATGAGGAAGTAACCCGGAAAACCCATATTTTTGATAATCTCAAGCTCGAAATCGAGCCGTTCAAAATAGGCCTCTCGCGTGTCCGCTAACTCAATTTTCTCGAGACGCTTTTCTAAACCTGCTCGGGCTTGTTGTGTAAGAATGTCATCTTCCGAGTCTGCTCCATCCCCAAAACTTGGGAGCATTGGCGCATGTTTCGGTACGCGGTAAGCACAGCGCTCCGCAATATTTATTGTATTTTCAATCGCTTCCGGAATATCTTTGAACAAAGAAATCATCTCTTCCGATGATTTAAAATAATGCTGTAGGGATAACCGCCGCCGATCTTTTTCGAGGACATAGCTCCCCTCATTCATGGCCAGCAAAACATCATGCGCCTTATGCATATCGGGGTCGAGGAAATAAGGTTCATTCGTCGCAACCAGCGGCAGGCCATGTTCATAGGCTAAATCGATGAGCGCGGCTTCTGTCAAAGCGCTTTCTTCCGGTGTATGGCGCTGGATCTCGATATAAAGTCTGTCTGGGAAAAGCGCTTTAAGCCGAAGCAACCAAGCCTCTGCCTCACCTCTGCGTCCCGCCTTGATAAGTTGGTTCAATACCCCATCTTGTCCGCCCGTCAGCGCAATCACGCCGTCAGTCCAGCCCTCTATACGCGAAGCTTTCACATGGGGAACATCTGTCGGGTCTATCTCCAGAAAGGCCGCAGAGGACAAATCCATGAGATTGCCATAGCCTTTTTCATTTTGCGCCAGCAGAACCAACGTCCCATCTGGGTCTTTATGGATTTGGCCCGGCTGTTTTTTGCCCTCGAGGTCAATCGTCAGGGTTACACCAATAATCGGCTGCACGCCCTCACTCGTGACTTTTTCGCAGAACTCTAGAGCGCCGCAGAGGTTATTCGTATCTGTAATAGCCAGTGCTGGCTGGCGATAGCGCACAGCGCGCTTCGCCGTTTCGTCAATTTTAAGCGCCCCTTCCAACATGGAATAGGGTGAACGCATACGCAGGTGAACAAAATCGCGAACGGGTCGGGACATCAAAACTCCATGGCGTGAATAGCGCTAACCGCCAATCACCATCATCCATAGTGTTACAATGGCAACGAAGCCTGCCAAGACTAAGGCAGAAGAAATGTCGTGGATGAGTTGGCGTGTCATAGAGTTGTCCTCAGTAAAATCCATTATGTTCTATCTTTGTTCTATATAAATGAGAACAAATAGTAAACATACTGTG
>CAYWSI010000187.1:0-3727 GCA_964460585.1 uncultured Algimonas sp. | reverse complement strand
CCGAAAATAACGCTAACAGCGGTTTCAAGTCTTGGCCTGCAGCAATTTCATGCACGGTCGATGCGATGAAGAATCTTTGCCCAATCCAAGCTGTCCCGACGGCAAAGGCATAGGCACCGATAAGGAAAAAGGCTTTGGCCTGTTTGGGTCCGGCGGGCTCTAATTTTTTAGAAATATGCCAATAGCCTAAAAGGTAAAGCGGCGCGGCGAGTACAGATAGAAAATGCCCGAAGCTCAATCGGCTCGCAGAGACATCATTAAAAAAGAGGTATTCTGTTGCATCTTCAATTCCGCCATTGGGCGTGAATTGCAAAGAGAACTCGCCAATGCCGACAAGGATAGCGCCAACGCAGCCAGCCACTCCCGCAAATGTGACAAATTTAGACTGGCTAGACATAAGTGTCCTATTCGGCTGAGGCCGTCAGAAGCGTTCCGACCGCTGGGGCATGAAAACTTCGTGTCGTGCCATTTTGGAATTCCACAGTCACGGAAGTTACGCCCTTCGCTGTGCCTAAACCAAAAATCAAATCCCTGCCTTGGTCTGAGCCAAGGCCTTGAGAGGTGATAAGTTGTTTGGTTTGGGTGAAACCATCATCAGCGACCACCGTGACACGTGCGCCCAAAGAGCTCGCTGTGTTGGGCAATCGAACTTTGATCCATTTTCGATCGCCGCCATTATTCAGATAAGCAAGGGATTCACCGTCTAGGTTTGCCCAGACGAGGTCAGGCCACCCATCGCCGTTAAAATCGGACACGACAGGCGCAATACCAAAGAGACGGTTTTCTGCGCCAGCCACTTTTTCGACGGGTTGAAATTTATCACCGTAATTTTGAAGAATTTTACCCGGATAATGTTGGAGTAACTCATTAGCGGGGAAACGTGCGTAATTTTGCGCGGCTAAGAGATCTTCACGGCCGTCTAAATTCATATCCGCCATGACAGTTCCCCAACCAAAGCCATATCGCGCGGCGTTCATATCTTCTGACGTATCAGAGAACTTCAAATTACCGTCGTTACGGAAAAGCATATAAGATGGATTAAATGGGTCATCTTTTTTGAGGTCTCCCCGCAAAATCGCGGGCGGCAGTGTATAACCCACATTGGAGAAATAGAGGTCGACAAGACCGTCATTATCATAATCGCCGACAGCAACGCCCATAGGATAGGAATAGACGGACGGGTTCTCAATCGGCGAGAATGTCATGTCCCCATTATTCCTATACATTTCCACAACGCCCGTATCTTGCGCGATAATCAGGTCGCTATCTTTGTCATTATCTAAATCGGCGAAGACGCCAAGGAATGTATTATGCTGACGCCAAACACCGGCGTCTTGGGAAATATCGCGCCAATTTCCATTCCCTTCATTGAGGAAAAGATAGCTAAAGCCACCATAATTATCAGAGAAAATTGTCTCCCCTTCGACAAGGCCAATTTTAATATAGCCAGCGACATACATATCCGCGAGACCATCTTTATTGATATCTCCAAATCCAATTGAGAGCGGAGTCGTATTATCAGCGAGGTTCAGAGGTAGTTTGACACTGCCAAATTGTCCGCCCGTGTTTTCATGGAACCAAACGCCGCTTTCGCGTGCGGTGAAGAAGTCTGTATCGCCATCATTGTCTATATCTAATGTGGCTGCACCATGGGTGGCATCCGCCGCGTCTTTGGCAAAGGTCAGAGGTAGCTTTTCAAATTTACCATTTTTGAAAGCAAACATCGCATCGGCTTGAAGGTCTCCGCCGCCTAAGAACAGCTCATCCGTGCCGTCTCCATCAATATCCAGCGCCGCACTTGCGAGAAAGGGAAGCGAGTCGACCAATTCAGCTTCATGGACAAAGGGCAAATCGACAGCGGTAAAAGCGAGATCGGTTTCACCTTGCGGCGTTCGCTCCGCTTGCCAAAACCGCAAGGCTCCAAAAGCACTGAATAGGGCGAAAATAACGACCCCAAGAAACATTATTATACCGCACCAAAGGAGTGCGAGTAGTCCTGCGTGCTTTTTTTTCTTAGTCTCGGCCATTATTTAAGGCCAGAGAAGAGCGAATACCCTTGTTTGCGAAGTACGACAAAAAGCGTCACAGTTAAAGCTGTCAGCACGAGTGCTGTGATGAACAGACCATGTCCCATGCCTTCGACTTCAATGCCCAACCAAGGCGAAAGATGAAACCCAATTGCGCCTGCAAGAAGGCCAAGTCCGCCGAGCGCGCCTAAAAGTCGTGTGCGGGGTAAAAGGATAAGCGCGGCCACTGCAACCTCCGCAATGCCCGTGAAGATGCGGATGTAGGGTTCAAAAAGTGAAATCCCAGATCTTTCCGCAATTATAGAGAAAATCGGGTTCGTTGCCCCAAATTTTTGCACGCCGAAAAATAAAAATCCTGCGGCTACAACAAGTGATAGTATTAGTGGCAATTTTTTCATATCGATACTCCCTCAAGTAGAGATGCTAACAAAATCGGTCTTTTAGTTCAAATCTATTTTAGCTTGATTTGACTATATACGTCCTAGGTAGAGATGGGGATTTAGAAGTTTGATTTCACACGAATTTCCTACGACAAACAGCCCGAAAATCTCTAATATATCGAGGCGAAAGTATCACCTTCGGCACTCTATAAAGCTTATTTTTTGAACTCTATTTTGAAACTTTTAAGCGCCGCCAATCGTGTTCTCAACGGCCATTTTGGCAAGCTTTTTACGGCTGACTGCACCCTTTGGATTATACCAAGTGTGAATCCAATTCACCGAACCAAAGAACAACATAATTTTTGATCGTAAGAGTGAGGGGTCGCTTTTTAAACTTGAGTCAATTTGAAGATAGACTTGTTCAAATCTCTCGATGATGGCGCGTTGTTTTGCGACGATCTCTTTGCGCTGTTTTGTCGTCAATTTGTTGAGGTCATAGAGCAAGACTTTTTGGGCCTCTTCTGCGCCAGCATAGCATCTCAATAAAGCGAGTGTCAGATTATGAAATTCTTGCTTCGGATCTGTGTCCTCCAAACTCTTATTTGTCACAGCTGTTGTCAGTTCATCAATATGATCCGTCATGACCCCATAGAGGATGTCCTCTTTGGCACTATAATAATGATAGATGAGCGATTTTGAAATATTACAGGCCTTTGAAATATCTGAAATTGAAGCTCCGCCAAAGCCTTTCTCAGCAAACAGCTTCGCGGCATTACTCGTAATCGCGTCCCGTTTGCTATCGTAATTATCTGCTTTTGTGCGTGCCATCTTCCAACCGATTATTCACTGAGTTTCTTTTAAATTTATATGGTTATGTTTTGGTCACAAAAAGACTAACGCCAGCTTGCGCGAAATTGCGAAGGTCTTTTCCGGTGGCCGCATTTTCGGGAGATTTCATGGCCGCTTTAAAGCTCTCGTCATTTTCGTAATACATGCGTGTGAGCATATAAAAATCGTCTTTTTCTCCGGCATAGGTTGCTGTGACCATCTCTACTTCAGCTTTTAGTAAGCCGGGCACCTTTTCTACCAATGGTATGTGCACTCTGTCGTAATGGGTGTGAAACGCTTCTATATTGGAAGGTTTTTTATAGAGCGCATTTAAGATAATCATATGTGTTTCCTTGTCCTAGCGTAAATCAATAATTCGCTTGGCTTTGCCAGCTGAGCGTTCAAGAGAATTATCTGGCTGGACATTGATAATTGTGGACACTCCAATCAGAGTCTTGATGCGGGACTGCAATTGGCTTGCAGCTTTATTTC
>CAYWSI010000186.1:0-3739 GCA_964460585.1 uncultured Algimonas sp. | reverse complement strand
TAATTTTCAAGAGCCTTCTATTTAACAAATGGGAGGCTCTTATGCGTTTGACTTACCTTATGGCTATTTCGGTGGTACTCACAGCCTGCTCGGCTGATCCCACAGTGATTGAACCCTTTGGTCCGTCTGCGGCGGATTATACGGACATAGTTGAATCGCGGTTCATAGCGAAAGGGTGGAGTGCCAAGAGCTTGCCTGAACTATCTACGGCATTGAGTGGGGGTGAAGTGACGTCTGCCGCTTTGACGGAAATTTATTTAGAGCGAATTGAGACTGTTGATAGAAATGGTCCGAACTTACAGGCTGTCCTCGCGTTAAATCCTGATGCGATGATGCAAGCTAAAGCCTCCGATGCACGCCGTAAAAATGGCGAGGTTCTGGGACCACTTGACGGTATTCCTATTCTGCTGAAAGATAATATTGAGACCTTGGACCCCGTGGCAACAACGGCAGGGGCCTATGCCCTCAAAGATAATATTACCCTACGAGATAGTCCGTTAGTGGCTGGCTTGCGGGCACAAGGCGCCGTTATTCTAGGGAAAACAAATTTGTCGCAATGGGCAAATTTTCGGTCGAGCGAGAGTGTGTCAGGCTGGTCAGCTTTAGGCGGGCAAGTTCGCAATCCACATATGTTGGACCGTAGCCCTTGCGGCAGCTCGTCTGGCTCTGGCGCTGCGATTGCAGCTTCTCTGGCCGCAGGTGCGGTCGGAACAGAGACAAATGGCTCCATCATCTGTCCGTCAAATATAAATGGAATCGTCGGATTCAAACCAACCGTAGGTCTCGTTAGCCAAAAATTTATCGTCCCAATTAGCGCGTCGCAGGATACGGCGGGTCCTATGACCAAAACAGTTAAAGGTACGGCTCTGATGCTCGCTGCTATGGATAATCAAGATTTAGATTATAGTGGTCAGTTGGATGTGAATGCCTTGCAGGGCAAACGCGTCGGCGTCATGCAGTTTGCGGAAGGATCTAATGATGATGTAAAAGAGCGCTTCAATGCGGGCTTGAAGGCGATGGAATCGGCGGGTGCAATCTTGGTGGAAATCGAAACCTTCTCTTTAGACGTAGTAAATTACGGTCAAAAATCGCGAGATGTTTTACTCTATGAGTTCAAGGCGGGTTTGAACGAATATTTGGAAGATGCGGCGCCGGCCGTGGAATCTCGTAGCTTAGAGGCATTGATTGCCTTTAATGACAATGAGCCGCGCGAATTATCTGTTTTCGATCAAGACCTTTTTGAATCAGCCCAAGCGAAAGGCTCGCTATCGGACGAAGTCTATCTACAGGCGAAAGTCGATGTGCAGCGCGGGACTGGTGAAAACGGCATCGATAAACTTATGTTAGACAATAATGTTGCAATGTTGGTCGGTCCCTCTGGACCCGTGGCGTCGCGGATTGATCCCGTAAATGGCGATGTTTGGCCGTCTTGGGCTGGAGCTGGATATCTTGCGGCTGTTGCTGGTTATCCGAATATCACGGTGCCTATGGGTGATGTTCACGGCGTGCCGGTCGGTTTCTCAATCATGGCTGGGAAAGGTCAAGATGCGGCGGTCCTCTCTTATGGTTATGCGTTTGAGCAGGCAGGCGGAATACGCCCAGAGCCTAAATATCTTCGGAGTGCAGAGGACCGAATTGAAATTGGGAAAGCGATGCGGCCTTAAAGCTGCTCGATGATTTTGCGAATCTCTGCCGTGGCCTCTTCGGCATTTTTTGACACCTTATCGGGGGGAATGACGTTGCCAAATGTCATGCGGAAGACTTTCTCTTTCTTATTCAGCAATTCGTGAAACAGGGTGATGTCGCGTAATTCTGCGTTTAGTTTTTCGAACAGGTAATAAAGGCCTGAGTTTCGGGCTTTGATTTTCAGAGGAATAATCGGCGCTTTATATTTCCGCGCCAACATGGCGGCGCTGCTTTGCCAAGGCCTATCCTTCAATCCTCGCCATCCTAAGGTTGCGAGGGCGCCTGAGGGAAAGATAACGACACAGCGCTCGTCCTGCAAAGCCAGTTTTACGGCCAATAAAGTATTCCGTGCTTTTGAGTGTGTGCGTTTAGATTTTACCCATTCTACAGGAATGATGATATCTTCGCATTTTGGAATGACGCGTAAGGCATCTGCATTGGCGAGAAAAAGATGATCTGGGCGCCGTTCGCGAATAGCTTCAAAAACAGCGAGGCCATCGGCCAGTCCGGTCGGGTGGTTTGCAATTATAATACAGCCTCCAGTTTCGGGAAGATTGTCGAGGCCCGTGATTATGTTGCGTGGTTTAATTTGATTTGAAACCCAAGAAAACGCTTCCCAACCTGTAAGCGGGCGAACCATGTCTGCGAGTGATACCGCTGCGTCATAGGCCAACATGCGGTAAAGCGTGGGTTTAATTAGCTTGAAGAGGCGCGGCCTCGAAATCAGGCGCGGCGCGCGTTCAGCTATGAGTTCTTCGACAATATGCACAGGGTTTTGTAAAAGTTATAAGCTGAAAGTCCAAGCAATAGCTGTATACTATGAACATAAAAAAAGCCGCCTCTTACGAGACGGCTTTCTAAATTTACTTAAAGCTTAGCGCTTATTTTTTGCCAAATTTTGACATGCCTGATGGCGGGAAGGTCTTGCTTAAGACTTGTTTCGCCCACTCACGCCCACCTAGGCCGAATGCGATTGCGGCCGCAACAGCAGCTGCGATAACAAAGGCAGAGAAGGCAACAGAGACGATTTGACCCGTTGTGTCGAGTGAGTTCAAGCCCATGAAGACGAAGATAGCCATGACGACATATTTGATGAAGTTAGCAAGCTTTGCATCCATCATTGCACCCATGAAGCGGCCCATGAAGTTCGCAAGGAAAACACCGATACCAATCAAGACAGCTGCGCGAAGTAAGCTACCACCGAATTCTTGGACTGTACCAAAGGCAGCTGACAGGCTTTCATTTCCAAGGATGCTCACAGCGGCTGAAAGACCAACAACAAGCGTGATAAGGAATGCAACGTAACCTGCCGCTTTAGACGGCGATGTTGAAGCGCCTTCACCATCGTCAAGCATTAAGACTGAGTTGACAGAGTTGTCGAAACCAACAGTTGGCAAGAAGTTCGTTAGGAAGTTCGAGATAAACCGACCGATGAAAATTGCACCGGCCAGAACAAGAGATGCACCAACAAGGGCTGGGATGTAGCTTGTGAAGCCTTCTAACATGTTAGAGAGCGGCTCGCTGACACCATCCAAATCCAATGCGCCGAGCGCTGCAACAGCAACTGGAACAATGATGATAACAAAGACGAGCGTTCCAAGTGCTTTCGCAAGTGAACCTTTACTTCCTGTTGCAGATGTGACGCCAGATTTCGCTGCGAGATTATCAACTTGGGCGGCTTCAAGAACGGATGTTGTGGCGTTACCAGCAACTTTGGCAATGATGAAACCAATGAAGAATGTAAATCCAGCACCAATCAGTTTTGGAACAAAGTTTGCGATGTTGTTGAAGAGTGTTTCAACTGACGCAAAGTTCTGGCCAAGCCCGACCCGTGAAAGCGCGAGGTACAAAGTATAAAGTATTGCAAGCCAGAAAAAAGCTTTGCCAACTGACTTGCCAATATTTCCGCCAGTGGATTTTGCCCGCTTACCTAAACCTGTACGGTTGATAGCGCCTGAGACAAGTCCGCGCAGGAAATAAGAAATGATAATGCCGGCAACTAATATTCCGCCCGCTATCGCTAAATTCGTCCAATCTACTCCATTAAAGTAGC
>CAYWSI010000185.1:0-3769 GCA_964460585.1 uncultured Algimonas sp. | reverse complement strand
CTTTCGATGAACTCACCAGCCGCAAAGCCATGGGGAAAGTTATTTTGACGATGGACAGCTGATGCACATATTCAAAACCGTTTCCGATATTCGTATCGCGCCCGGCGGAGCGGCGACGTTAGACATGCTCGTGGAGGGCCTGTGCTCCAACAACCGTATCGCGATTGTCACGGATAAAGGCGTGCGCGGGTTGGGATTGATAGATGCGGGTCTGGATGCGCTCGAAAGCGCAGGCTTTGACGTACAAGTTTTCGACCAAGTCATCGCTGATCCACCCGATAGCATCGTCCTAGAAATCGCTGATGATCTTCGCAGTTTCGGTGCTGGCCTCGTCATTGGATTTGGCGGTGGCTCGCCCATGGATACGGCCAAGGTCGCCGCTCATCTCGCTGGCTGTGAACAACCGCTAGAAACTATGTATGGCGTCGGCAATGCGAAAGGTCCGAAGCTCCCGCTCCTCCTCATCCCGACGACATCGGGCACTGGCAGCGAAGTCACAAATATCGCCATTTTAACGACGGGTAAAACCGCCAAAAAAGGCATCGTCGCCGATAGTCTCTATGCGGACCGCGTGTTGCTCGATGCCGAACTCACCCTTGGGCTCCCCGCCTCTATCACGGCGAGCACAGGCATTGATGCGATGGTCCATGCGATAGAAGCCTATACCTCTATCCGCCTGAAAAACCCGATTTCCGATGCGCTGGCATTGACAGCTTTGCGCAAGCTGAGAAACAACATTGTGGAGGCCGTGAATGAGCCTGCCAATGTCGACGCCCGCAATGAAATGTTGATGGGGGCCATGCTCGCGGGGCAAGCCTTTTCCAACGCGCCTTGCGCGGCGGTTCATGCGCTAGCCTATCCACTCGGCGGGTTTTTTCATGTCCCGCATGGATTATCCAATGCGCTCGTGCTCACCGAAGTCATGAAATATAATCAGCCCAAAGCCGATCATTGGTACGGCGAAATCGCAAGAGATATTGGCGTCGGGCAAAGCGGCTCTGCGCTAGTAGATGAGATGCTCCGTATCAAAGACGCGACCCGCGTTCCCCAAACTCTAACCGAAGTAAACATCCCCGGTGACGCCATCAAAATGATGGCAGATGACGCCATGACAAAAGACCGCTTGCTGATGAATAACGCCCGCGAAATGACCCATGAGGCCGTGACCAAAATCTATGAGACAATATTATGAGTCGGCCAACTCCCAATAGTCTCGACAGCTATCCACACCGCCTTACCCTCCAAACGCGCTGGGCGGATAATGATGTTTATGGTCATGTGAATAATGCAGTTTATTATTTCTATTTCGATACCGTCGTGAACCGCTGGCTGATTGATAATGGCCTGCTCGAAATTGGCAAAAGCGAGGTGATTGGATTGGTCGTCGGGACCTCTTGCGATTATTTCGCGCCGATGAGTTTTCCCGATACAGTCGTCGCAGGATTGCGAGCGGCTAAAGTCGGCACCTCTAGCGTGACCTATGAAATCGGCCTGTTCCGTAATGCTGAAACAACAGCGAGCGCGCAGGGTACATTTACGCATGTTTATGTGACAGAAAAAAATCGCCGTCCCTCACCAATTTCTGATAGGATGAAAAACAAACTCAGGGAGATCATGCCGTGATTACAGATATTGTCAAAGACGACCCGTCACTTGTCAGCCAACAAGCGAAGTTCACCCGTATGCAGGACGGCACGCTGGAAGACTGGCAGAAAATTGGCGCAGCGCATAAACAGGATTTCGGCAAAACCGCCGACCGCTTTATCGACCTTCTCAAACAGCTTGAAAATGCGACGCTTGGCTTTGCTTGTGACCAGCTGCAACATGCCTTGATGTGCGCGACCCTCGCGCGGCGAGACGGCGCAACCGACGAGCAAATCGTCGTCGCGCTCTGTCACGATATTGCGAAAGTCATCAATGTCCCAAACCACGGCCCCATCGCCGCAGAAATGATGCGGCCCTATGTGAGCGAGCATAGTTATCATGTCTTGCGCAATCACCAAGCCTTCCAAGGCGAGCATTATTTCCACTATATGGGCGCGCCGACAGACCTACGCCTGCAATGGAAAGATGAGCCGTGGTATGATTACGCCGTCAAGCTCGTCGATGAATGGGACGCGCCAGCCTTTGACCCAGATTTCGAGGCCGATAGCCTAGAGAGTTTCATCCCGCTAATGCGCAAGATTTTCCACGATACTCCCATGCCGCTTTAGGGGCCGTTATAGCATCTGTAGCCCCAAAGCCTCAGGAACAGCTTTCCGCAATTCAAATTTCAAGACCTTGCCTGTGCCGCCGCGCGGCAAGGCTTTCATAATGTGCAAATGGGTCGGGAGTTTGAACTTTGCGACGCGGCCTTCCAAATGTTTCAATACGTCTTCCAGCGAAAGCGTCTCATCTTTCTTGACGACTGCGCAGACACAGCCTGTCTCGCCCCACCGCTCATCTTTGACACCGATGATGGCGACTTCGACGATTTGTTCCATCTCATAAAGAAGACCTTCGATTTCGGCGGGATACACATTCTCCCCGCCTGAAATATACATGTCCTTCACGCGGTCCTCGATGGAGACATAATCCTCCTCATCCATGATGCCGATATCGCCGGAATGGAACCAACCGTCTGTAAAACTCTCGGCATTGGCTTTCGGATTACGCCAATAGCCGGGCGTGACAGAGAGGCCTTTGAACCAGATTTCACCCGGCGTTCCGCGCGGCACCTCATTGCCCTCTTCATCAACAATTTTAATTCGCGAGTGCATGAGCGGACGTCCCGCAGAGCCAATTCGGTGCGGAATATCGGACTTCATGAGCAGCGTACCTGCCGCCGCCGTTTCGGTCATACCATAGCCTTCTTGGATGGTGATGCCCTTGGCGAGCCACCAATTAATCAGCGCTTCGGGCACAGTTTCCGCCCCGCAAAGTGCCAGCTTAATGCGGGAGAAATCCGCCTCCTCAATCAGCTTACTCGCCCGCATCGCATTATAAGCTGCCGGAACGCAGAACATAACGCTAATGCCCAAATCAGGATTTGAGATAGCTTTGATTGTCCCGTCGGGTTCAAACATGCGCATAATCACGCAGGTCCCGCCGCCCCAAATTGACGGCAAGGCGGTGACATTCAACCCGCCAATATGAAAGAGCGGCATGTTATTTAGTGAGACATCATCGGGTCCTGTCTCGCCCAAACGCGCCGCCGCAGACGCGGTAAAATCCAACATGGCATGGGTGATAATCACGCCCTTGGGCGAGCCCGTTGTGCCGGAGGAATACATGAGCAAACATTGATCTTCGAGGCTTTGCGGATGGTAATCATAGATGGGAGCCGCTGCCGCCAATCCCGCTTCATAATCGCTCATGCCGCCAACGCCGTCCGTATTGACCCAATGCTCAACACTGGTCAGACTTTTCGTCGCTTCCGCCAAAGGCGCAAAAGGTACATCGACAAGCACCATTGAGGTATCAGAATCGTTCAAAATATAAGCGAGTTCTGGCGGCGTCAGCCGAAAGTTGAGCGCCAAACATACCGCGCCAATCCGCCAGCAGCCAAAGATAAGCTCCATGACATCAGTGGTGTTCAAACAGAGGAAGGCCACACGGTCACCGGGCTGGATACCCATCTCGCGTAGCATCCCCGCCGCGTGCGCGACACGGTCATGCATCTGCGCATAAGAATAATTCCGCCCGCTGGCCAGATCAAACATGGCGCGTTTCGATGGCGTTGTCTTCGCGTAGAACTCTATCCAATCATAGGCTTGTAATGCCATAGTCT
>CAYWSI010000184.1:0-3778 GCA_964460585.1 uncultured Algimonas sp. | reverse complement strand
TCCATTATATGTGTCCCTCCAGACAGAAAGTTAAGCAGCGGCTATTCCGCACTTACGTCTTAATAACTATTACAATAGCGTAATACCAGATTAACAGTACATGAACACTATTTTCATCAGAGGTAAATCTTTCTGGAGATTCTCGTGCCGCGCGTTGACGAAAGAGAGTTACTCGGCCAAAGCGCTGATTATGAAACCTGCGTCTATCCGTAATAAACCCCTATTTTATGGGCTTATCGTGATGAGCTTTGGCTTTTTAGGGCTCGCCATTATTTTATTGTCGGTTTGAATTAATGGGTCCGGTTCAATCACGTTTGGAAAAACGCATCGCAGACGGCGTGCTCGTCAAAGATGATTTACAGACAGAAGCGGCGATAGCTCTTGATTCGCGTTTGGCGGCGCTTGCGGAATATGAACCAGGCGCCGGCGGGGTACTGGCCCGATTTTTAAGAAGCCGAACACAGGTGCCGCGCGGTCTCTATATGTACGGCGGCGTAGGGCGCGGAAAGTCGATGCTCATGGATTGGTTCTATGAGGCGGCGGAGTTCACGCCAAAGTGCCGAACGCATTTTCACGCTTTTATGCTAGATATCCATGATCGTATAAATGCGTGGCGAAAGCTGGATAAGGACGGCCGCCACGCAAGTCCGCATTATGTTCGGGGAGCTGGGGATGATCCAATCGCGCCTGTGGCCCGGGCGATAGCTAGTGAAGCTAAACTACTATGCTTTGATGAGTTTCATGTCACAGACATAACAGATGCAATGATACTCTCGCGCTTATTTGAAGCGCTTTGGATAAAAGAGGGTGTGGTGGTGATTGCGACCTCTAATCGCTCGCCAGATACGCTCTATGAGAACGGGCTCAACCGAAATCTATTCCTGCCATTCGTTGAAATGATGCCGGATCATCTCATTATTCATGCCTTTGATGGCGATGTGGATCATCGTTTAAGGGCCCTAAAAGCGGCGCCTGTCTATCATACGCCGCTAGGTGCTGAGGCTGACACTGCGATTTCGGCGGCGTGGGTGCGGCTAACGCGAGACGCCGCGCCTGTAAAAACTGATTTACTCGTGCAGGGCCGCACTTTGGAATTTCCCCGAACGGTACGCGGTGTTTTGCTCAGTGATTTTGAGAATTTATGCGAGTCTAACCGTAGTCCTGCTGAATATTTGGAAATTGCGCAATCTTTTCACACAGTTATCATCGAAAATGTCCCTGAGATGGGGGCGCATATGCGAAATGCAGCAAAACGTTTCGTAACTTTAATCGATGCACTTTATGAAACGCGCACGAAACTTGTTATGAGCGCAGCCGTTGAGCCTGCCGAACTTTATGAAAAAGGGGACGGCGCTTTTGAATTTGAGCGTACAGTGAGCCGCCTCATGGAGATGCGGACGGAAGACTATATGGCGCAAGAGCGCGGGAAAGGGGAACGCAGCCAAGGGGAGCGTAACTAAGTTTTCTTCCCAAACGTCCAGCGATGCGCGGGACTTCGGCCTAACGTTTCGACGGCTTCGCGGTGGGCTTTCGTGGGGTAGCCCTTATGCCTCGCCCAGCCATATCCAGGGAATCGCAAATCGGCCTCTGCCATAAGACGGTCGCGTGTGACTTTTGCAACGATAGACGCGGCGGCAATCGAGAGACTTTTCGCATCGCCTTTCACGATCGCGTGAGATTTACATTTTAATTTTGACGGCACGCGATTGCCATCAATTAGGGCGTAATCCACTGAAATATTTAAGTTTTCTATAGCTCTGCGCATGGCTTCCATAGAGGCCCATAATATATTGATGCGATCAATTTCGCCCGGTTCGGATATGCCAATGCCGATTTTCGCATTTTGCACGAGTATATTCAGGAGTCGTTCACGCAGCGAATGGGAAAGCGCCTTACTGTCATTCAGACCTGCTGGAATATTTTCAGGGTTGACGATAACAGCAGCCGCAACGACCGGCCCTGAGAGGGGTCCGCGGCCCGCTTCGTCTACTCCGCAAATAATCCGGCCACGGGAGGCACCAGCTTGGGTTTCGTAACTGAAATCTGGCATCATTGGGAATTTGCTTCCTTAAAAAGGGTTAACTTGGCACAGCACATGCAAAAAATGTATGTGTAGGGTTTAACAGGTGGATAAAGGTCTGCTAAAGACCTTTAACTATTTATAAAGGAGCATTCCATGTCCAAACTAAAAATCGCGGGTGCTACAATCGCATTGGTCCTCGCTTCAACAGCTACAGCATTTGCACAAAGTTCAGATGAAGACGCTGCAAAAAAAGCCGCAACGCCTTCCGCTGAAGGCGTTGTCACAAGCGCAGCCTCTTGCCAATATGAAGGTGGTTTCCTTGGTAAAGTCGAAGGCGCTAACGTTTGTATGGCTCCAATTCGCGGCGAAGATTTCGCTACACAAGCCTATGATGGACAAAGCCTCGGCGTCATGACCTGCAGCGGAAATGGGTCTTTCTCCAATGAGCTTTCCGGTACCTATTGTCGTATCTTCTTAGAGCCAAAGCCGCGTAAGAAAACACGTGAAGAGCTAGAAAAGGAACTCGAAGAGTTGACAGAGCAAGAATTGAACGCAACAAACTAAGCGGTTCAATTACACGAAGTTTTGAAGCCTGGCTGACATCAGCCGGGCTTTTTTTGTGGCTTTCTTTAGTCCATCGCGGCACATGACAGTTTCATGTTAGCTGTCATCATACCCACGCTAGATGCTGAGACCTGTCTCTCGACTCTTTTGCCAGAGCTTGGGAACCTACGCGTCGTGATTAGTGATGGCGGCTCGGTGGATGCGACACTGAAAACAGCTGTAGCAGCTGGTACGGTCATCGCGAGAGGCTCTCCGGGTCGAGGTCAGCAATTATCACGCGGGGCAGACTTGGCTGGAGCTGATGAGAGGGTTACAGCCTATCTCTTCTTACATGCGGATTGTCATTTATTGTCTGGGTGGGAAACTGTTGTGGAGACAGCCTTGCAAACACCCGAAACCGCTTGGTTTTTTCGCTATCAACCCAATGCAAAAGGTCTCGGCGTTATATGGCTTCGTTTCATTGTGTGGTTGCGGGGTTGGGCTTGGCGTTTGCCCTATGGTGACCAAGGTCTTTTAATCCCGCGCGAGATGTATGAGACGATTGAAGGATATGATTATAATAAACCCCTGTTTGAAGATGTTGATATAATTGACAGAATTAAGACCAAATATGGCCGGCGAGCCTTGAGAAAACTACCTATGGCGCTGAACACGGATATTTCAGATCATTTGCGGCAGGGTATTTGGACGCGAGGGTGGCGAAACTTTAAACTCCTAAAAGCCTATCGCCGCGGGGCACCTGTTGAAGACTTACTTCGGAGATATATCTGATGCGGCCCGTTCTTTATGTCGTTGCGAAAGCGCCAATAATGGGGCGCGCGAAGACCCGTCTTGCAGCAGATATTGGTCCTGCTCATGCCAAGCGTATTTACCGCTCGCTTATGGGGCAAGTTCTTAGACAAGTTCAGGATCCGCGTTGGGATACCGTGCTGGCCGTCACGCCGCCGCATTTACTGGGGCATGTGCCCGATTGGGAGGGGTTTGAACAAATTCCGCAAGTCTCCGGGTCTTTAACTCAGCGTTTAGGGGTTTTGTTTTCGCGTAAAGGTCCAACCCTGACAATTGGAACAGATTGTCCGCAGGTTGATTCAAAGGATATTGCAGCTGCGTTTCGCGTGTTGCGCTCTCGCGATTATGTCTTTGGTCCTGCCAGTGATGGCGGGTTCTGGTTGATGGGCGCGCGCGGACCCT
>CAYWSI010000183.1:0-3781 GCA_964460585.1 uncultured Algimonas sp. | reverse complement strand
CAGAGCTCGCGAAACCCATGGTCAATATGTGCCCAGATTTAGAACGGGTGAGCCTCCCAGATTGCGGCCACTGGGCAATGTGGGATGCACCCGGGGCGTTGAACGTTGCTATCGTGGATTGGTTGGAGCGGCGAGATTTGGTCTAAATTTTATTTTCCCTTCATCCCAAGACTTGTTCTTGGTATCCACCTGTGACGTTACTCATGGATTGCAAGAACAAGTCTTGCAATGACGAAATTTCAAACGGCTTCGTCGGTTTGCCGCTGTCCGACTGATGTTTTGAAGTTGGCCTGCGGCTAAGCTCTAGACATGATTTTTTGATTCACTGGATCAAAAAAATCATTTCTCCCAATAATACGGCAACCGTTCCTTATCGCCCGTCACGACCTCATTCATGGTTTCGGCTTCATAGAGGCGGCCGCCAAGCATGACGTGTTCTACCTTATCCGTGTTGCGAATGTCGTCGAGTGGGTTATCGGACAGGATAACAAGATCGGCGAGTTTACCTTCCTCGAGTGATCCGATATCCTTATCAAAGCCAAGATGACGTGCGGGCTCAGTCGTTGCCGTGCTGAGTGCTTGTAGCGGGCTCATACCGCCGCGGGCAAAGCTCCACATTTCCCAATGCGAGGCGAGGCCTTCGCGCTGGCCGTGTCCGCCAATAGAGACCATGACGCCAGCTTCCATGAGTTGTTTTGACGCACCGCCTGCTGCGGCATCTGCGTAATCTTCCTCCGGCGCCATTTGGCGGCGTACAGCGCGTGCTTGCAATAGAGCAGGCGGAACATGTTTAGAGAGGATAGGGTGCTTCCAGACATCAGATTCTTGGTAGTAATAATCCTCACCCCGCACGCCGCCATAGGTCACCGAAAGGGTTGGCGTATAGGCAACATTGGTTTGGCCAAACATCTGCACGACATCGTCGTAAATGGCTGAAACGGGCAAGTTATGCTCAACGGAACTATTGCCATCCTGAATAAGGCTCATATCCATATGATAGAGTGAACCACCCTCAGATACGACCAAGATATTATTGTCCCATGATGCTTTGACGACTTGTTGGCGTTGGTCGCGGCGGGGTTGATTATAGTTTTTAATACCATGCGCACCTTGGTTTTTCAGGCGAGCAATATGTTCCTGCGCATCTTCTTCTTTTTGGATATCCGCAAAAAACCCGGGGGCTTTCGCGCCGTAAACCACTTCGCCCGTAGAGTAAGTCCGCGGGGAGAGGAGTTTACCTGCGCGCTGCATCTCTGCGGCGGCGAATATTTCACTCGCCCGGCTGGAGGGGTCGAAGACGGTTGTCACACCTAGGGCCAATGTCGCCAGTGTTTTCCAGTTTTGCTCTGGGATGAGCTCATCCGCGCCTTGGGGACCGTGATAATGTGCCTCGATAAAGCCGGGCACGATGGTTTTACCCTCCATATCGACCTCTTTTACATTACTGCCAAAGTCGACATCATCGCCGATGGCGGCAATGCGGTCGCCGTCAATCAAGATCGTCCCTTGTTCGATAACGCCCCCATCTTCTCCCGCCATTGTAATGATACGGGCATTGGTCAAGGCGATCTTACCCGATGGTTTATCGGCTTTTACTTTATAGGATAGGTTTAAACCCTCTCTAGGCGGCTCATAACCATCAACCATCGCATCATGGGCATCAACAGAGAAAAATGTTGGGCCAAGAGACCAACTAATCTGATTGTCTGCTGTCCAGCTCGGGTATGTCGCGCCGCCATAGCTAAGTTTCGTAACAGGAAGCGCCTTTCCGCCTTTATCTGCGGCGATGTTTTGCGGTCCCTTAAGAGCGGGCATGACATATAAATTATAGTTTTCTCTAAAAGCAATCATACGGCCATCGGGCGAGATATGATAACTCTGCGCCAATTTCGAGGAAGCATGTTTGCGCTCTAGCCCGCCGAGGACGTTCGTGGAAACAAGGGCAGCTTTGCCGTCCATGCGTTTCGTAAAATAGACCCGGAAATCATCGTCAGCATAATGAGGATTGCTACCCGATTTGCTGACATGAAGAGACTCGCCCGAACCTGTATCTTGAACATAAATACCTGTGTCAGATGACCATTCGGGCGCTGTCAAAAATCCGCCAGCACCTTTTTCATAGGTGATGAAATCGCCGCTCGGGGAAAAGGCTGGACGTCTATAATGGCCGGGGTTTTGTGTGTGTGTTGTGATTTTTTTGGAGGCGACATCAATCGAGTGAATGGCCCCAAGATCCGCATCATTCCATGTCGCGAAGACAATCTTTTTGGAATCGCGCGACCAGCTTGGGTGAAGCTCGCGCATTGTATCGGGTAGCTTTGTTAAATTTGTGATTTTACCCGACTTAATATTTTTTAAATACAGCTTACCAATGCTTTCAAAGGCTACTGTTTTTCCGTCAGGCGAGACTTGGGTAAAGCGTGTCATTTGTGTCTTAAATTCAGCCGGCGAAACCTCGACACTGGGGCGCGGCGCTTTCATGACGGTACGGGTGTCATTGACCTTAAAATCGATCTGCTCGACGTCTCCAGTTTTTATGCTGACGGAATGAATTTGGCCTTTGGCCCAAAAATAGATGTGTTTGCTATCTGGGCTCCAATCTATATTTGGATACATACCTTGCACGCCCCACGTCTCTTGCATGTCTTGGTCGAGCTGATCAAAAATCATTCGTTCTTCGCCGCTCTCAAGGTCTTTTATGAAGAGGTGCGAATCTGCGCGGACGCGCTTGACGAAGGCCAAATATTTGCCGTCAGGTGAAGGGGCCGGACGAACCGCGCCGCCAATACCGCCGGCGGCTGTATCGATTTCGCCCGTTTCCATTTCATACCGCTTGATCTGAAATAGCTCCGTATTGGAGTCCTGCGCATATTCAAAAATCGGCCCGGGCGTTATGTTTTGGCTGTAATAGATATATTTGCCGTCGGGCGAGAACATCGGCTCACCGAGTTCCTTCTGGTGGTTTTCAGAGGGTTTTTTAACAAGCTGTACGCCGTTGCCGCCGCTTTTGTGATAGAGCCAGATTTCCCCGACACCCAGTGAGCGCGATGTTGTAAAATGTTTACGGGCAGCGATGAACTGCCCGTCAGCAGACCATGTTGGGTTGTTGGTCAGGCGAAAGCTTTCCTTGGTGACTTGCTTTTTATTCTCTCCGTCAACATCCATTGTCCAAATATTATCTCCGCCCGCACGGTCCGAGGTGAAAGCAATGCGTGATCCATCGGGCGAAAATCGCGGCTGTATTTCCCATGCCATGCCGCTTGCAATGTTCGTGGCTGTGCCGCCGGTAATCGGCATGGTGTAAATATCGCCGAGCATATCAAAGGCGATGGTTTTGCCGTCAGGAGAGACATCAAGGCTCATCCATGTGCCATTGTCGACATCAATGTCGATTTCGCGGGAGTCGCCCGGAGGATTCATGACGTCCCATTTAGCGTCATCGTCTTTCTTCTCAGCTTCGGCGGTCTCAGCGAGAGCTGTAAAAGCAACAGCTGTTGCAGCTGCTAGGCCGATGGTCGAAAGCAAAATGGTTTTAAGTGACATTATGAAATCTCCGGATTTGGGGAGGAATATGCAGGAAGCGGAGAGGCAAATCATGCCTTTTCGCGTGAGGGGGGAACGCGAAACACCTGTAATCCTCTTTATTTGTGGAATGCAGTGTTGCGTGCGCCGAAACGCTGTCCGGTTCGGTTGATTGTAATTTGAGTTGCTAGAACCGACCTGCTGCGCCAGGAAAGACCACAGGGGTTTCGCTGCCGTCTTTTGCGACGGCGCTGACGCC
>CAYWSI010000182.1:0-3789 GCA_964460585.1 uncultured Algimonas sp. | reverse complement strand
ATACAGCCTCTGCCGAATCCGATGAAGTCACGACGCCTGTTACAGACACGGTCACGACGCCTGTCATTGCAGCCGCGCCAACGCTTGCTATCGCCAAGCCAGCCCCAAGCAATAATGATGCAGATGGCTCTGGGACAGTATCTGTGGGTGATACGCTAACTTATACGATTACGGCCACAAATACGGGCAATCTTGATCAGACCAATGTTGAGGTCACTGACCCGCTGATTACGCCGAGCACAGCAACATGTGCGACTGTGCCTGTCGGCGGAACTTGCGTCTTGACCGGGACTTATGTGGTTCAGGCTGGAGATGCGGGCGGCGATATTGTCAACACCGCTGAAACCTCTTCGAATGAAGTGCCAACACCTGTCGATGCGACGCAGACCACGCCTGTCCCGGCGGCGCCTGCGCTTGATATTGTTAAGACGCTCACAAATAACGCCGATGAGGATGGGTCTAGCTCAGTCTCTATCGGCGATACGCTGACATATACGATTGTGGCAACCAATAGCGGTAATGTTGCCCAGACGAATGTTGAGGTCACTGACCCGATGTTGGTCAATAATTCACAAACTGTTTGCGGTTCAGTTGCTGTTGGCGCGACTTGTACGCTGACGGGCACATATACAGTGACTATGGCTGACGCGGGCGGGGATGTTGTAAATACGGCTTCTGCCGAGTCCAATGAAGTCACGACCCCTGTTACAGACACGGTCACGACGCCAGTGGACGCGGCAGCCCCAGCGATTGACCTGGTGAAGACACTTTCTGCTAATGCAGATGAGGATGGCTCTAGCTCTGTCTCTATTGGCGACACACTGACTTATACGATTGTGGCGACCAATACAGGCAATGCGGCTCAGACGAACTTTGTTGTCACGGATAATCTGATTACGCCGAGCTCTAATACATGTGCTTCTGTGGCTGTTGGCGCGACCTGTACGCTGACAGGCACCTATGTTGTCACAGCGTCAGACGTTGGCGGTAACATCGTTAACACCGCGAGTGTTGTCTCTGACCAAGTTCCGACACCCGTAACAGATAGTGTGACAACACCCGTTGGTGTTAATCCGATTGTTGCGGTTGATGATACAACAACAGCTGCTGCGGGTGATACTAATGTCCTTGATCTCTTTGACGGGGATACAGTCAATGGTGTTACGGCGAGCCCAACTAATGTAATCTTGACGCTTGCACCGGGCGAGACGGTTCCAGCCGAGCTCACCTTTGATCCTGCGACGGGTGCTGTGGGTGTCTCGCCGACAGCTCCAGCGGGAACATTCAGCTTTGATTATCAAATCTGCGAAACGGTGAACCCGGCAAATTGTACGACAGCCACGGCCACTGTGACAGTGGCTCCAGCTCCAGCGATTGATCTTGTGAAGTCTCTTACATCTAATGCAGATGAGGATGGTTCTAGCTCTGTCTCTATTGGCGACACACTGACTTATACGATTGTGGCGACTAATAGCGGTAATGCGGCTCAGACGAACTTTGTTGTCACGGATAACTTAATCACACCAAGCTCTAACACATGTGCGACTGTTGCGGTTGGCGGAACCTGTACGCTGACAGGTGACTATATTGTGACGGCGGCGGATGCTGGCGGGAACATCGTCAACACAGCGAGCGTTGTCTCAGACCAAGTACCAACACCTGTAACAGATAGTGTCACCACACCTGTGGGTGTGAACCCGATTGTCGCGGTTGATGATACGACAACAGCTGCGGCAGGGGATAGCAATGTACTGGATCTCTTTGACGGCGATACCGTCAATGGGGTGACGGCCACGCCGAGCAATGTGAACTTGACACTTGCGCCAGGGGAGACGGTTCCAGCCGAGCTTACCTTTGATCCTGCGACGGGTGCTGTGGGTGTCTCGCCGACAGCTCCAGCGGGAACATTCAGCTTTGATTATCAAATCTGCGAAACGGTGAACCCAACAAATTGTACAACAGCGACAGCCACTGTGACGGTTGCGCCGGCCCCAGCTCTTGATATCGCTAAGCCAGCGCCTGCTAATGCTGATGAAGATGGGTCCGGTACGGTCTCAGTCGGTGATACGCTAACTTATACGATTACGGCCACAAATACGGGCAATGCAGCTCAGACCGATGTTGAGGTTACCGACCCGCTGATTACGCCGAGCACAGAGATTTGTGCCACTGTGCCTGTCGGCGGAACCTGTGTTCTGACGGGTAGCTATGTGGTTACAGCCGCGGATGCGGGCAGCGATATTATCAATACGGCTGAAGCCACTTCAAATGAGGTGCCAACACCTGTCGACGCGACGCAAACGACGCCTGTTCCGGCTGCCCCCTTACTTGATATCGTTAAGACGCTCACAAATAATGCGGATGAGGATAGCTCTAATTCTGTCTCGATTGGCGATACGCTCACTTATACCATCGTTGCCACCAATGACGGGAATATCACGCAGAATAATGTCGTCGTAACCGATAATCTCATTACGCCGAACTCTAACACGTGTGCGACTGTAGCCGTTGGCGCGAACTGTACACTGACAGGAACCTATGTTGTCACGATGGCGTTTGCGGGGGGGGCTGTCGTAAACACAGCCTCTGCTGTCTCTGATGAAGTCACGACGCCTGTCACGGATACGGTCACGACGCCAGTTGATCCGGCCACGCCAGCTCTTGATATCACCAAGCCAGCGCCAACCAATGCTGATCAAGATGGCTCCGGTACGGTCTCGATTGGCGACAGGCTAACCTACACAATCACCGCCACAAATACGGGCAATGCAGTTCAGACTAATGTCGAGGTCTCAGACCCGCTGATTACACCGGCCAAAGAGACATGTGCCATTGTGCCTGTTGGCGGAACCTGCGTCTTGACCGGTGACTATTTTGTCCAAGCCAGCGATCTAGGCGGTGGTTTTTTCAATACGACTGGCGGTGATATTGTCAATACGGCTGAAGCCACTTCGAATGAAGTCCCGACACCTGTTTCTGCCACGCAGACAACACCTGTTCCAGCTGCACCAGCCATTGATCTGGTGAAGACGCTCACAAATAATGCAGATGAAGATGGCTCGGGCTCTGTCTCTATTGGTGATACGCTGACTTACAGCATTGTTGCTACGAACTCAGGCAATACAGGCCAGACGAACTTTGTTGTAACAGATAACTTAATCACGCCAAACTCGAACAGTTGTGCTTTCGTATCTGTTGGCGGAACTTGTACGTTAACGGGCACCTATGTTGTCACAGCTAGCGATGCAGGCGGTGACATTGTGAACACAGCCTCTGTTGTGTCTGACCAAGTGCCGACACCTGTGACGGATACGGTAACAACGCCAGTCGACGGCGCAGCCCCAGCGATTGATCTCGTCAAGACACTCTCTGCCAATGCGGATGAGGACGGGTCTAACTCAGTCTCAATCGGCGATACACTTACTTACACGATTGTTGCGACCAATAGCGGTAATGCGGCGCAGACCAACTTCGTTGTCACGGATAATCTAATTACGCCGAACTCCAACACATGTGCCACTGTTGCAGTTGGCGGAACCTGTACGCTGACAGGAACTTATGTTGTCACAGCTAGCGATGCAGGCGGTGACATTGTGAACACAGCCTCTGTTGTGTCTGACCAAGTGCCGACACCTGTGACGGATACGGTAACAACGCCAGTCGACGGCGCAGCCCCAGCGATTGATCTCGTCAAGACACTCTCTGCCAATGCGGATGAGGATGGCTCTAGCTCTGTCTCAATCGGCGATACACTTACTTACACGATTGTTGCGACCAATAGCGGTAATG